>JBAXBM010000144.1:0-5872 GCA_037141995.1 Candidatus Omnitrophota bacterium | reverse complement strand
GAGATCAAAAGGGTCGCGCTTGAATTCGGCGCGGAAGTACCGTTTTTACGCCCGGCAGAATTCGCGCAGGATCGTTCTACGGATGCGGATGTGTTTCGTCATGCCGCGGGATGGTTTGAAACGAATGAAGGGGCTGTGCCGGGACTTATGGTGCAGTTGCGGCCGACAACACCCTTGCGGGTTCCCGCCGAGATTGACCGGGCGGTGGCGTATCTGCAGGCGCATCCGCAGGCATCAGGGCTGCGTTCCGCGCATGAGTTGTCGGAGCCGCCGCATAAAATGTTCCAGATGAATCAGGAGGGGTTTTTTGAAGGATTTTTTCCTGATGATCCACGTCCGGAATATTATAATCTTCCACGGCAGGTTTTACCCAGGGCGTATAGCCCCAACGGTTATGTGGATATTATTAGGACAGAAGAGTTTTTGAGGACCGGCTCGCTGTACGGCCCCAGGATATTGGGGTTTACGACGCCTGTTGTCGTTGAAGTGGATACGCAGGATGATTTTGAGCGGCTTGCGTATGCGGTGCAGAAAGAGAATCATCCTGTTTATCAATATCTTAAAGAACATTTTCAACCAAGGAATTGAGTATGGCTGGTTTTAGTTTTCACGGGCCGCAGAAAGTCCCGTTGGTAAAAAGCAGGTACCGTCGTATTAAGACAGAAATCCCTGTCAGGAAGTCGCTGCCCCTGCTCCATGGCTTGGGCCGTTATGAAGCCCGTTCCATGCACGGGCAAATGCCGATTGTCTGGGATCGTGCTGAAGGGTTTCAGGTTTTTGATAAATACGGCAATGCCTGGATTGATTTCACATCGACTATTTTTGTCACCAATGCCGGGCATGCCAACGCGCGCATTATCAAGGCGCTTAGAGAAAGTCTGGACAAGAAGCTCCTCCACACTTATACCTTCGCGCATGATGTCCGGTTCAAGTTTTTAAAGAAACTGGTTGAGGTGACCCCTTCCTTTTGTGAGAAAGTTTTTCTTTTGTCTGCAGGGACGGAGGCGACCGAATGCGCGGTAAAATTAATGAGGATGCGCGGGCAAACGCAATCGCCCCGCCGGGCCGGGATTATTTCCTTTCGAAGCAGCATGCATGGCCGTACCATGGGGGCTGAAATGCTGAGGGGGGACGTGAAAACGGCAGGATGGATTGGTTATATGGATCCGAACATGCACCACTTGCCATTTCCTTATCCCTGGCTTGTCCCGCCGGCTGAAGCGAAGCGCTATGACTGGGCGGCACATTTTCGCCGGGATATCGCAGAGCTGGAACGATCGGGTGTTGATATCAAGGGGGTTTGCGGTTTCATGATCGAGTCTTACCAGGGATGGGGGGCCATTCTTTATCCGAAAGACTATATCCGTGAACTTGTTCGTTTTGCCCGTCAGCATGATATCCTTGTCACATTTGACGAGATTCAGGGCGGATTCGGGCGTACGGGGAAAATGTTTGTTTATGAGCATTATGATGTTGAGCCGGATCTTTTGTGTTTGGGCAAAAGCATGTCAGGGAGCCTGCCTCTTTCAGCTGTGATAGGCCGGGGCGAGATTATGGACCTCCCGGATGTAGGGTCCATGAGCAGCACGCATTCAGCGAATCCGCTGTGCTGTGCCGCGGCGCTGGCGAATCTTGAAGAGATTATTTCAAAGAAGCTTGTTAAGGCGGCTGAACGTAAAGGCAGGATTCTGCATGAGGGATTGTTGGCGCTGCAAAAGAAATATCCGCAGTACATTTCGTATGTCCTCGGCAAAGGCATGGTCGCCGCGGTGCTGTTGGTTGATCCTGTAACAGGAGGGCCGGGGAGTCTGATGGCCAGCCATGTGTGTGAAAAGGCGATGCAAAAAGGGCTTCTCATGGTGCATACCGGCAGGGAATCGATCAAGATCGGGCCGCCCTTAACGATCCCTGATGCGGCCCTGAAAGAGGGGTTGTCTGTGCTGGAGGCGTGCCTGGCGGAGGTGATCGCAGGGGAGCCGTCCCGTGGTTAATGAGATCCGCCATGTCGGGCTTGTTGTCCGGGATGTTGACAGGGTGCTTGCTTTTTACCGTGATTCTTTGGGTTTTGTTGTTCAGAAGGATCAATTGGAAAAAGGGCCTTTTGTTGAGAAGATACTTGGTCTTCCCGGACTTGAGGTCCGTACCATCAAGATGAAAGCTTTATCGGGGGCGTTATTGGAATTGCTGTGGTTCCAGGCGTATGCATCGCCGGGGATAGAGCGCCCGATATACGGAGGCGGTTTTTCGCACATGGCGTTAACTGTCAGCGATGTTGACGGGCTATACCGGCAGCTTAAGGCGAGAGGTATTTTCTTTATCAATGATCCCGAGGTTTCTGCCGACGGAAAAGCGAAGGTTGCTTTCTGCCGTGATCCTGAAGGGAATTTCCTGGAATTGGTCCAGGAATTGACGTAACCGGGGGCTGGTATGAAAGAATGTTTGAATGGGCTATATTGTATTCATTTAGAGTTGACAAGCCTGTGTAACAAAGACTGCTGGATGTGCGGCCGCCGGAAGATTGACCGTGATTATCCTGAAATCGCGATGAATTATGGTTCGATGGATTTTTCTCTTGTTGAAAAGATTGCGCGGCAGGTGCCGGAAGGGATTGTGGTGCAGTTTCATAACAATGGCGATCCTTTTCTGTATCCCCGGTTGGGAGATGCTGTCCGTTTATTCGGCCGGCAGATCAGGTGCCTGGATACGAATGGTAAACTTTTGGTTGAAAAGGCATCCGAAGTCATTAACAATCTGGATACGATGACTGTTTCTGTTATTGAAAATGATCCGGAAGCAGATGCGCAGTATGAAGTTGTGAAAAATTTTCTGGCAATCAAGGGGGATCAGAAACCTTTGATGGTGTATCGTTTGCTTGGCCAGGTTAAGGATCCCGAGCGCTGGGAAGCGTTGGGAGGTGTGATAGCCAGGAGAATTGTTCATAACCCGTTGGGCAGTTTTGGATATACCCGTAAACCGACTGTACCCGAGATCGGGATGTGTGTTGAAATTTTAAATCATATGGCGATTAACCGTTTCGGCAAGGTCAGCGCGTGTGTACGCTTTGATCCGCACGGTGCAGGGGTCTTGGGTGATGTGAATGATTTGTCTTTGTCCGAGATATGGAATGGTGACAAGCGCCGGCAGTGGATTGATCGCCATAAACAGGGCAAGAGGAAAGAGATTCCTTTTTGCAGCAAATGTGATTATTGGGGCGTCCCGACAGGGAGTTGAAGCCGCATGGAAAACCGGATACAGTCATTGTTGTGCGCGTTAAATATTTGTCAGGCTACTTCTGTTGAGCCGTTTTATCCCCGGGTGCGTGACCGGGAGGATATTGCGGTGCTGAGGTGCCGCAGGTCAGGTGTTATTTTTCTATCGCGCTCTGATCATATGGAACGCGCGCATTACGAGAGCCGTGCGGATCTTGCGTATTGGGGAGAGGTTGATCGCAAGGCCGCATTGGCAACAACGGCGATGGATGATGAGCGGAGGAGCGCGCAATTCCGGGAAATGATTGCCGGCAAGTTATGGCTGGATGTCGGAACCGGCCTCGGGGGTATCCTGGAGCTGTTGGGCTCATCGGCCGCCGGAGTGACCGCGGTTGAGCCTCAGGCGGGGCCGAGAGAATGCCTGCAGAAGCGCGGTTTTCAGGTATATCAATCGCTGGAGGATTTACCGGATCAGAAGGCCGATACTGTAACGTTGTTTCATGTTTTCGAGCATTTTACTGACCCGCTGGAATCTTTACGCCGTATCAGGGCGGTCATGAAGCCTGGTGCCAGGATTGTTATTGAGGTTCCGCATGCCAGGGATGTGCTTTTGTCTTCTTTTGAGAATGACGCGTTCAAGGCATTCACTTTTTGGAGCGAGCATCTTATTTTACATACGCGTCAGAGTCTGACCGTATTCCTGGAATCAGCCGGCTTCCAGGGCATTACTGTTTCCGGATATCAACGGTATCCGCTGGCGAATCATTTGTACTGGCTGGCCAAAGGTTTGCCGGATGGTCAGAAGGCCTGGCCGCATTTGAGGGCCCCGGATGCGGAGTGCGCGTATGCGGCGATGCTGGAAAACATTGATCAGACAGATACATTGATTGCTGTGGCGCAGGCGTGATACTGAGGTGATTTTTTAAAGTAATATGCCCAAGATTATACTGGCAGATCCTAAAAAAGAGCGGGTTCTTGTATTTGATGCCACTGGCAGTGATACAATGGCCGGGATGGTTTTGAACGGGATTGATCATGGTGTTTTACACGCGCGGCGGGAAGTTTTTTATTTGACGTGGCCGATACTCTGGGGGGTGCTAAAGAATTTGAAATATCTGGGGCGTGATGTTGTGGTCATGCTTAAATCGGATGGAGCTGAAGGGCTGGGGATGGCTGGCCGCTGCCGGAGATTCCTGGGAGGATTCATTGCCGGCCTTAACCGGATTTATTTGTTGAGTTGCATTGAGTGGATTCGCCCGTTCGTTGTTGTGACGCTGATAGACAACAGTTATGATTTTCAATGGATCAGCAGGGTTTATCGGGGAGCTTTTTTTGTGGCTATTCAGAATGGCATGCGTATCCGTTCATGCCTGAAAGATTCTCTGAACGGCAGGGTGATCTCGATGCCGGTCCTGATTTGTTTCGGTGAGCATGATGTTAATCTTTTCAGGAAGTACGGGCATCAGATTGACGCGTATTATCCCGCGGGTTCTTTAAAAGCGAGGTATTTTCACGATGCGTTGTCGGTGAAAGGCCGGCAGCCGGAATTTGAATTGTGTTTGCTGTCAGCCTGGGTTGAATATATTTTGACAGAAAAAGAATTGTCGCCTATTTGCCGGGGGATTCTGAAGCTGGATGAACTGCTGGCCCGTTATGTCAGGGAGTCCGGGGCAACACTATGCATTGCGTTGCGTTCAACTGACAAGAAAGAACGTGATTATTTTCTGCGCACGTACGGGGCCGGTGTCCATTTTGTCGATTCTGATGCGGCGGTTTTTTCATCGTATAACGCCGCAGACCGCAGTGAGGTTACTGTGTCATGTTTTTCGACGCTTGACCGGGAGGTTTTTGGCTGGGGAGCGAAAGTTTTTTGCTGTAATTTTTCGGGTGATGACCAGTATGATTTTCCATGCCCCGGGTTTTGGTCTATGAATGTGCCGGATTATGGGTTATTTAAAGCCGGGCTTGATCATGTCAGGCGCATGGATATTGATTCTTACCGTCGGCAGATAAAGGACAACGCCCGGTATATTATGAATAATGATGCCAGGACACCGCAGGAAATTGTCAGGGAACTTATTTTTGAAACCTTGGAGGGAAAGGGCGATGGCAGGATACATTGATACGATTTATGATGAAAAAGTCCGGCCCCGGACAGCTTATCCGGAGCAGTTGTGCGCGCACCTTGTTTCCCGTTTTCAGATCAGGCAGGGAGCGAGTATCCTTGATGCCGGTTGCGGGCGCGGAGATTTTTTAAATGGGTTCCAGTCGGCCGGCCTGAAGGCATCCGGGATTGACCTTGAACCTTCGAGCGCCAAAGTCGACGGCATTGTTGTTAAATACGCGGATCTTGAAAAGGGGGATTTTCCTTTCGAGGATAGTTCTTTTGATGTTGTTTTTTCTAAATCTGTGATCGAACATCTTTTTGATCCGGTAAAATTTATATCGGAGTGCCGGCGGGTGTTAAAGCCCGGAGGGCGCATCATCATGATGACGCCTGATTGGCCGTCGATGATGAAAATCTTTTTTGATGATTATTCCCATCGCCAGCCCTACAGCCGGACAGCGTTAAAAGACCTTTTGGAGATGTTTAAATTTCAGGGGGTTTCCGTCGAGATATTTTATCAGTTGCCGGTGCTGTGGCGTTATCCGGCGCTGAAGCT
>JBAXBM010000143.1:0-5888 GCA_037141995.1 Candidatus Omnitrophota bacterium | reverse complement strand
CGCATGCGGCGCAGCCGGAATATTTTATGGCGATTCCTTTTATCCGTTTGGATCACCCCTGGCTTAAGAAAGTTCTGGGAATATCCATGGATCAGAAATACTTTTCTTTTAAGGAGCTTCAACCTTCTTTCCAAGTGATTGAATCTTTGGCGCGCGGTGCGGATGAAAAACGCGGGAAAGATATGCGTCCTTCTCTGCTGGAGCAACAGGCAGAGGCTCTTTTTCAGCGTTTGCATAATGTTGAGCGTTTAAACAGCGGGGAATGGCTGACGGTTGTGCCGCCAGCCGGAGAGGGGGATACCTGGATTTCTCCCTATACAAGTAATGACGAACGATCCGCGGCATTTCAACAGCTGGTCCGTGATTATGCCGGCAAAGCACCGCAGGCAGGAGATGAGATCAATGCCTGGCTTTCATACACAGATGCGTTATTAGGAAAAGGGCAGAAAATCAGGATTAGCCTGGAGGCATTTTATTATTCTTCGCAGCCGTTCTTTTATGCCGGGATTTTATATTTTCTGGGGTTCTTTTTTCTTTTAATTGCCCGGACGGTAACCAGCGGGATCGGGAAATTATTTATTACTATCGGGTTTGGGTTTCACTCTGCCGGCTTGCTGCTGCGCGCATTGATCCTGCTGAGGCCTCCTGTGGCTAATATGTATGAGACCATGATTTTTATGGATTGGGTGCTCATGTTATCTGTCGGAGTGTTTGTCCTTTGGCAGAAACGGCGTTCGCTTCTTTCCAGCGGGGCTGTTGTAAGCGCTTTGGTCATGCTTTATGCGAATCTTCTCCCGGTGGACCAATCGCTGGATGTGGTTTCGCCGGTTTTGCGCAGCAGTTATTGGCTCACGGTGCATGTGATTACGATTGTTTCCAGTTACAGCATGTTTGCATTTGCCATGGCTGTTTCCCATCGGCATTTATTTTTGCTTGCGGTGGGCAAACTGACCGCCCAGGAAGACCAGGTATCAAGCCATGCTATTTATCGCCTTTTACAGGTGGGGCTTATTTTGCTGGGGGCAGGGACTATCCTTGGCGGAGTTTGGGCGAATGAGGCCTGGGGACGGTTTTGGGGCTGGGATCCGAAAGAAACCTGGGCCTTTATTACGTTTTTGGGTTATATGGCGATATTGCATCTTCGTTACAGCCGTAAATTAAATAATTTTGCCCTGGCGATCGGCGGAATTACGGGATTCCTCCTGGTCCTTATGACCTGGTATGGTGTGAATTTTATTCTTGGCCGCGGGCTGCACAGTTATGGGGCCGGGTCCGGCGGGTTGCAGTGGATTGTTTATTTTTTGATTGTTGAAATTTGCTTTCTCGTTTTTGTTTTTATTAAAAGAGGTCAAAAATTAAAATAAATTCTTGAATCATACATCCAAGGAGGAGTGATGAAAATGAATCATCAAGGAGTCACGCGGGGTAAAGTTATTGCTGGGGGATTATTTATTTTTTCGGCCGCAGGATTGGTTTTACACATACCGTCAGCGCAGGCCAGCCTCAAGGACATGAAGATTTATCGGGAAGCGTTTCCTGATTCAAAATTAAAATGCATTGATTGCCACGTGAATGAGAAGCCGTCCAAGGAGGATGGCAAGGGAGATCTCAATGATTATGGTAAAGCTGTTGTTGCGGTTGACCCGGCGGCCACAGCGGATGCGTATAAGAAAGTAGGGAAAATTGAAGATTTCAAGAAACCGTAATTCCGGCATGACGGATAATTCTCAGCCGATGGGAAATACGTATAAAAAGATCGGTATGGCTGAGGATTTTAAGCCGGAGGAGGAGAAAACATGGACAGGAGGCCTATGAAACCCATGGTGCGGCGTATTTTTTTGTTCACCAAGACAGTGCTGATAAGCGCGGCGCTGTTTTTTCTGCTGTTTTCCTGCAGCCCCATGCCGGCGCAGGCGCTCGAGGTGAATCAGGGGCCTTTGACTTATATTAAAGGCGCCACTTATGTGGGAACAGATGCGTGTGTCGCCTGTCATGAAAAAGAAGGGCGCGGCTGCGCGTTGTCCATGCATTTTAAGCTGAATTTAAAGACGGATGACGGCAGCGCGGAGCAGGGGTGCGAAATGTGCCATGGCCCGGGCAGTGTTCACGCGGAAAATTCTGAACAGAAGAATAATATCATTAACCCGCGCAGGGATCCGCGGATTTGTTTCAATTGTCATGCTGAAAAACGGATGGAATTCCGGCTGCCCAATCATCATCTGGTCCTGGAAGGGAAAATGAGTTGTGCGGATTGTCACGATCCTCATGGCCCGGACATGGTTCCGTCAGCGGCATCGATGGATAGTCTTAATGATCTTTGTTTTAAATGTCACAGGGATAAACAGGGGCCTTTTGTGTTTGAACATCCTGCGATGCGCGAAGGATGTACCGCATGCCATAAGGTCCATGGATCGATCAATGACAAGATGCTTTTGGCCCGTGATATGAATCTGTGCCTGAAATGTCATACTGAAACGAACGCCGGGATTTCCGGTTTAGCTGTGAGCGCGCACAATCATTCTTCAAGCCAGATTGTTGGTTCGGGCGGGGCGTGCTGGTCAATGCAGTGTCACTCGGAAGTCCATGGATCTAATTATGCTCGGCATCTTAAACAATATTGATAGGAGGCAGGTCATGAGACGACACTATCTTTTATGTGTTGTTTTTATTATTAGTACGGGGATAACGATGGCGCATGCCCAGGAATCATCAGTATTGTCTGTGATATTGAGGCCGGCACAAACGTCCTTTGTTAAAGGGGACCTGAATAAGTTCCGGGCTATTACCGGGATTAATGATGGTTCAGCATCCGGTATCAAAGAGGCGGTTCTGGATGCCAAAGCCGGAAAGGACGTTCATATTTTCTTTGAGGGCCGCGGCATGGTCGGTGATGCTGATTATGAAGGTCGGATGCTCCTGACAAAGAATGATGTGGGTTATGTGAAGTTCAATTACAGTTCATTGCGTAAATATTATGATAATCAGGGCGGTTATTACGCCGGTGTTACGGGAAAAGATTACTTGACGGGGCAAAATCTGCAGTTGGTCACGCTGAATAAAGAGCTGGCCATGGATATCGGCCATTTTGCCGTTGAGTTGGGGCGGGGGATGCCTGGTGATTCGAGCCTTAATTTTGCTTATGAACGTGATACCAGGAATGGTTCAAAAAGTAAGTTGACCTGGGCGGCGATCCAGGGGTCTGTTGTCAACCGCAAATTCGCGCCGGCGTATAGTGATATGGATACTGTCACGGATACGCTGACGATTAAGGGAAAAACAAAACTTTCAGGGTTTGATCTCCAGGGTGAACAGAAGGTTGTCCTTTATGATGCGCATATTTTGGAAAACGCACAGATGCGGTCGATCAATTCAACGGCCAGCCAGAATTATATTAACGGCCATGACACGCGCATTGATGCTAAAGAGTACCTGACGACGGCCCGGGCGGAACGCTGGTCCTTGAATGATAAAACTTATTTTGCCCTGGCGTATCGTTTTGCCCATTTGGGTAACGATACTTATTTGCTTCATCAGCAGCTGCTTGGTGCGACGGGGGCATTTTACGCGCGGAATGATGAATGGGTGGATAGCAGAAAAGACGTGAATATATGGACAGCCCAGCTTTTTTCCAATGTTACAGAAAAATTCTCGGTTAACTCACGATTTAAGACGGAAGTGAGCACTATTAATAGCGTTTCGGCGAGAGATACCAATACGGCGGTAAATGCCATATCTTTAGCGCGGGATTCAAATAATGCCGACGTGATTAATACATCCGAAGGGATATCGTTACGCTATACCGGGATTGCCAAAGCAAGCCTTTATGGGGATGCAGACCTCAAGCAGGAAAGGTATAACCGCGTGTTGACGTACTCTTCCGGTACGACGTCACCGTATACATTTAATGCCCTGGAAACGCTGAACCATATTCCTGAAGGAAAGGGCAAGGTCGGCATACGGTTTGTCCCGGTAAAAAATGTGAACATCACCACGGAGTATGCGCACGCGGCGAAAAAAGACAAGCTGGAAAGGTTTAATATCATAGGATCCCAGCTGAGCAATGATGGCGCGATGGGGATATTCCGCACGGATAAAGATGAGGTTAATTCCCGTGTGGCATGGAAACCGGTGAGTTGGCTCGAGAATTCTTTGAAGGTTAGCGAGGCATCTACGGTATATCATGTGAAAGCGTTGCAGTATGACCTCTCCAGAACACCGGCCGGCGAGCGCAATTTTATTTATGATATGACGCTCATGCCCGATGATAAATGGATGTTCAATCTTGCGTATTCGCTGAAATTTGTGAAGGTGGAGCCGAGGGGCAACAGCATCGCGACCGTTCCTCCCGTATCAACGGCTGACGTGTACGGGTATTCATTCACGACAAGTTATGCGCCGGTTGAGAAATTCAGCGTATTTAATACGTTGGGATATTCACGTGCGAAGAATAAAACGAATGCGGACAATCCGGCAGCGTTGGGGGCATCAGCCACGGCAGCGACCTTGTTGGGCCTGAATGATGCCTGGTGGGATATTGATACCGGGGCCAAATGGGAAGCCGGGAAGAATGTGACCATTGAACCGCATTATGCCTATTATGCGTACAGGGCATATCCGGGGGTTGAAACAGGCAATTATAGCGCGCATGTGGTCTGGCTTGATGTGAACATTAAATGGTAAGTGTTTCTTTGCGGCACGATAGTTAAACGGAGGAAGGGCATGAAGATCAAGACCAAGTTTATGTTGATCATTTCGATTGTTTTATTGATCGGCACGGTGACCGGGATCGCGTGGATTGCCCTTTCTTCCTACAGAACGACGGTGCACCAGGCTTCGGGGGGCGTGATTAATCTTTCAGATTCCGTTCAGGAGGCTGTGTACAGTTTTATGGCCAGCGGGCAGCAGGAGGCTTTGGACGCGTATATTGAAAAAGCCCGCAAATTCAAATCAGTTGAAGAGCTGCGGATTATACGCAGTGCCGCGCTTAACGATGAAGTCGGGAAAAAAGAAGGCCGGGCGCCTCAGGATGATATTGACAGGAAGGTCCTGCAGACCGGGCAGGAAGTTCTCGATGAAGTGATTGTCAATAAATCCCGTGGTATCCGGCGTGTTTTACCGATCATAACAGATAAAAAATGTATTTCTTGTCATACCAGCGCGAAGGAAGGCGATGTGATCGCGGCTACAAGCATGACAATTTCGTA
The DNA here is from genome assembly GCA_037141995.1 of Candidatus Omnitrophota bacterium. Classification (GTDB taxonomy): domain Bacteria; phylum Omnitrophota; class Gorgyraeia; order Zapsychrales; family Fredricksoniimonadaceae; genus Fredricksoniimonas. Next base: position 684 of record JBAXBM010000143.1, on the reverse strand, counting down.
CCAGGCCAGCCTGGATGAGATGATGGGCAACATGATCAAAATCGGGCTGTTGCAGGTTGTTGTGATCCTTATTGTTATCGCCGTAATCTTTTTCTTATTCAACCAGTTGATCATGAGGCCGATTGCCCAAATGAGCGGATTCGCTGACCGGCTGAGGGATGGTGATTTAACGGCATCGGTTGAAACAGGGACGAAGGATGAAATGGGCGAGCTTGGTTCCAGGTTCAATATTTTCGTGGGCAAGATCGGCCAAATCATTAGCCAGATTAGCGTTTCTTCGCAGCAGCTTTTGTCTGCATCCGGTGAAGTCGCGGGTGGTTCGCAGCAAATATCTGACGGTGCGCAGCAGCAGTCTGCCAGTTTTGAAGAGTTGGCCGCATCGGTGCAATCCAATGCGGAGAACGCGAAAAATGCCAATCATATTGCGCAGGATGTAACTAAAGAAGTCGCAAAGACCGAACGGGCTATGGATAATACGATTGAGGCCATGGGGGCGATTGAGAAAGGCTCCCGGCAAATGGCAGAAGCGGCTGATTTGATTACTGAAATTGCGGATCAAACGAATCTCCTGGCTTTAAACGCGGCTATTGAAGCGGCGCGCGCCGGTGAACATGGAAAAGGCTTCGCGGATAGATGCCATCCGTATCCGCTGAGACAGTAGTATTCTCTTGAGTAGCGTTGCCA
>JBAXBM010000142.1:0-5995 GCA_037141995.1 Candidatus Omnitrophota bacterium | reverse complement strand
GATCAAGGCATTCAAGCTTTTGTCGGTGGCCGGGGCGTACTGGCGCGGCGATCAGAAGAACGCCATGCTCCAGCGCATTTACGGCACATGTTTTCTGTCGAAGGAAGAACTTGATCAATATCTGAAAGGGATTGAAGAAGCTGACAAGCGCGACCATCGCAAGATCGGTGCGGAGCTTGATCTTTTTCATATTTATCATGAAGAGGCCGGCGCGGGGTTGGTATTTTATCATCCCAAGGGCGCTTTGATGCGCAAGATCCTTGAGGATTTTACGCGCAACTTGCATTTGAAGCGCGGGTATGACCTTGTGCAGACGCCGAATTTTTTACGCGGGAAGCTGTGGGAAATTTCAGGCCACGCCGACCATTACCGCGAGAACATGTATTATTTCAAGATCGACGATGAGGAATATGCGGTTAAGCCCATGAACTGCCCGGGGCATATGCTCATTTACAAGCACCGCCTGCATTCGTACCGTGAACTGCCGATCAGGCTGTTTGAGCTCGGTACAGTTTACCGTTATGAAAAAGCGGGTGTTCTGCATGGGTTGTTGCGGGTGCGCGGCTTTACGCAGGATGATGCGCATATTTTCTGCCGCCGCGATCAGGTAAAGGTTGAGGTTGAGAAGGTGTTGGATCTTGCATTTGAAATTCTTTCCGCGTTTGGGTTTAAAGATTACACGATCAAGCTCAGCACGCGTCCCGAAAAATTTATCGGCCGGCCTGAAGATTGGGATTTGGCGACAGAGTCCCTCAAGCAGGCACTGGAGAGTAAGGGCATTGTGTATGAGATCAATGAAGGCGACGGCGCTTTCTACGGGCCAAAGATTGATCTCAAGCTTAAAGATGCGCTGGGTCGTGAGTGGCAGTGCAGTACAATTCAGTGTGATTTTGCTTTGCCCGAACGCTTTGACCTTTCGTTCATGAATGACCAGGGTTTGGCCGAACGGCCGATCATGCTGCATCGCGCGCTTTTTGGCAGTGTGGAGCGCTTCTTTGGCACCCTCATCGAGCATCATGCCGGGAATTTTCCGTTATGGCTTGCGCCGGTGCAGGTCATTGTTGTTCCGATCAAATCCGAGCATGATGATTTTGCAAAGTCTGTGGTTGAAAAATTACAGCAAGAAGATATCCGCGTTGAGCTGGATGCGCGCAATGAATCGTTGGGAAAGCGTATCCGTGAAGCACGCCTTCAACGCACCCCGTATGTCCTTGTGATTGGGGATAAAGAGGTGGCTGGTGCCATGGTCGCGGTTAGAAAACGACCGGAAACGGATCTGGGTGCGATGCCCGTGGAGCAGTTCTTAACTCTTGTGTGCAAAGAGATTGTTGACAAAATTTAGTTTTTTAAGATAATAGGGCATTGAATTTTTTTCCAAAAGCCTTTCTGACGTGTTGTCAGCAGGGAAGTGGATGGCAGTTCCGCCGGAGATGCGGGGCTTTATAGGGAGGTGGTCGTTATTCAAAAGAGGATCCGTATCAATGAGCAAATCCGTTCGAATGAAGTTCGTGTCATAGGACCCAATTCGGAACAGCTCGGTGTGGTGACGTCAATCCGGGCGATGGAACTTGCGGATCAGTATGAACTTGACCTTGTTGAAGTCGCGCCTACAGCCAAACCGCCTGTTTGCCGCATCATGGATTTCAGTAAGTATAAATATGAGCAGGAAAAGAAAGAACGCCGCGCCAAGAAACACGCGCACATCTCTCAGCTCAAGCAAATCAAGATCAAGCCGCATATCGAGGAACATGATTATCAGACCAAGCTGAAGCAGACGCTGGCGTTCCTTGAAAAGAAAGATAAAGTAAGGATCAACCTGTTTTTCCAGGGCCGCGAAATGGCGTTTCGTGATAAAGCCAAGATGCTCCTGGATCGGTTCGTGACCGATACCGCCGAGGTTGCGCAGATAGAAAAAGATGTGATGATGGAAGGCAAAGTCATGTCCATTGTCATCGCCCCGAAGGCTGATAAGGCGTAACAGCAAGGGTTAACAAAAGAGGTCGAGAGTATGCCCAAGTTAAAAACAAAAAAAGGCGTGGCCAAGCGCTTTAAGATCACCAAATCCGGTAAGATCAAGAAACGCAGTGCGGGCCGCGGTCACATTCTTTCTAAAATGACACGTAAGCGTAAGCGCAAACTCCGCAAAAGCGGTTATCTTGCCGGCGTTGAAGTGAAGAAGATCAGGAGGATGCTCCCGTATGGTTAAGATCAAGAATTCCGTCGCGAGGAAAAAAGGGCGTAAACGCGTTTTTAGACTGACCAAGGGGTTTTATGGCCAGAAAAAGAATCGTTGGGGCCAGGCGATGCGCGCGCTCATCAAGGCGCTGCGTTATAGTTCCCGCGATAGAAAGACACGTGCCCGCGCTTTTCGCAGTTTATGGGTTGTGCGTATTAATGCGGCGTGCCAGTCGCATGGCTTGATGTACAGCCGGTTTATCAAAGGGCTCAAGGCGGCCAAGATCGAGATCAACCGTAAGATGCTGGCGGAGATCGCGCTCAATGACGCGCCGACGTTTAAGAAGATTGTGGATATCGCGGACAAGGCTATTCCTGCCAATGTCACGCGCAAAAAGGTTCCCGTCAAGGCGTAAGATTTGATCCTTGGAGAAAACTTTTTAGGGCTCCTTTTTAGGAGCCCTTTTCATGTGTCACGCATCGCGGGCAGTACCTTGTGCTGTTGAAAAATGCGGGATTAATTGGAAAGGCGTGGTACAATGGAAGTTCTAAAGTTTATTTTTTCTGATATTTGGCATTTTTTAGGAACCACGATCCTTTTGGGCATGATATTATCTTTTTTAGGTTTTGTGATCAGAGGGAAGAAATGTTAATGGGTGTTATGTGTATATATTATTATCCACGATAAGGTAAAAAATGAGTTGGGACTTTGAAAAAGTAAAGGATGATGTTACCCGCGAGGTTAAATCGGCGGTGACGCGGGAAGCGCTCGAAGCGGTGCGCATTAAATTCCTGGGCAAGAAAGGTCTTGTGCCGGAAATGTACGCGGCGCTTCCGTCGGCTGCGCCTGATGAGAAAAAGGCGTTGGGAAAAAATGCCAATGACATCAAGGTGCTGGCAGAGACGCTGATTGCCGCACGCAAGGTTACGCTAACGGCGCAAGTGAAGGCGGTGGATGCGATTGATGTGACATTGCCGGGCATGGCGCCGTCGCCGGGCACACGGCATTTGATTAACCAGACACTCGAAGAGATCTGCGATGTGTTTCAGCGCATGGGTTTTGTCATCCAGCGCGGACCCGAGATTGAAACTGAATTTCATAATTTTACAGCGCTGAATATCCCGCTTGACCATCCGTCGCGTGACGCTTTTGATACATTTTATCTGGATGAAAAAGATCCGGGGGCCGAGGGGCGGTATTTGCTGCTGCGCAGCCATACGTCGCCGGGTCAGATGCGCGTCATGAAAAAGCACAAGCCGCCCATGGCGGTTATTATTCCAGGCAAGGTGTTCCGGCCCGACGCGGTGGATGCCAGCCATTCCTTCATGTTTCATCAGATCGAGGGGCTTCTTGTTGACAAGGATGTAACGTTCGCGGATCTGAAGGGGTTGCTCACGGCGTTTTGTAAAAAGTTTTTTGGGGATGATGTGAAGATGCGGTTTCGTCCGCATTTTTTTCCGTTTACGGAACCGTCGGCGGAAGTCGATATCCAGTCGAATATTTTTAAAGGAAAATCCGGCAAGTGGCTTGAAATTCTGGGGTGCGGGATGGTGCATCCTAAAGTATTTGAACATGCGGGGTATCCGCCGGGTGAATATTCGGGGTTGGCGTTCGGCCTGGGGGTGGAGCGCATTGCCATGCTCAAGCACGGCATCGGGGATATTCGTGTTTTTACTGAAAATGACCTTAGATTCCTTAAACAATTTTGACAAGGCTTAAGGTATTCGATTTCTCGCCTGCCTTTCCGCGCCACTCTTTGGAGCTTCTCTCGGGGGATAAACTCCCTCGTTCCAGGCGAAAAAGCACTCGGCGCTCGGCGCGGCGAGTGCGCAGGGCGCTAAACATAGTCAACAATCACAGGGTTTTATGAAATTAAGTCTGAACTGGTTAAAGCATTACATTGAGCATGGGTTGACGGCGGAGGAATTGTCTTTTCGCATGACCATGGCGGGGCTGGAAGTTGAGCATCAGGAAACGGTGAACGGTGATACGGTTTTTGAGATTGAGATCACGCCCAATCGTCCGGATTGCCTGAACATGCTGGGGCTGGCGCGCGAAGTGTCGGCGATCACCGACAAGGAGTTGTGCCTTCCGGCGGTGAATGGTTATGCGGATCTGCCGGGGATCGATATTGCTATTGATGATAAAGAGGCTTGCCGTCGTTATATCGGCACGCTGATCGAAGGTGTGGCAGTGTGGGAATTTCCGGCGGACAAGGCGATGTTGTTGCAGTCTATCGGGGTGAAGACGATTTCTAATGTTGTTGATATTACCAATTTTGTGTTATTTGAATATGGACAGCCTTTGCATGCGTTTGATGCGGATAAACTTGCCGGAGGGAAGCTCGTTGTGCGTCGGGCGAAAAAGGGCGAGAAGCTTGTGACGCTGGATGATGTGGAGCGGGTACTGGATGAAAGCATCCTGGTGATCGCGGATGCGGAAAAACCTGTGGCCATCGCCGGTATCATGGGCGGGAAAGCAACGGGCGTAACGTCAGCGACGAAGCGCATTATCCTGGAGAGTGCTTATTTTGATATGGGGCTGGTGCGTCGGGCGTCGAGGAAGCTCGGGCTTGGCAGTGATTCCAGTTATAGATTTGAGCGCGGCGTGGATATGGGGGGCGTTCTAATAGCATCGGATCGTGCGACGAATATGATCTTGGCTTTAGCCGGTGGCAAGGTTGCGGCGCGTCGGGATACGGGGGCTGGCATCACGGCGGCAGTGCGGCCTGCGATTGCGGTGTCGTCTGAAGAAATTAAAAAGCTTTTGGGTACAACGATTGATATGGCCCGGGCTAAACGCATCCTGGAGCGTTTGGGATGTGCGGTGACGGTGGCGGGTGATGCCGTGACGGTTGTTCCGCCGGAGAATCGTCATGATTTGAAGATTAAGGAAGATATTATCGAAGAAGTCGGGCGCGTGATCGGGTTTGATAACTTGCCGATGACGTTGCCGCGTGTCGGAGCGTTGAATATTCCTGTGGATCTGGAGCATGAAGGTTTTAACCGGGCCGTGGCGGAACGTTTTGTCGCGCAGGGGTTTAACGAGATTTTAACCTATGCCATGATCAGCCGTGCGGCATTGGAAAAAGCAGGTTACGACGGGGTTAAGCCGGTGGTCCTGCAGAATCCGATGTCGGCCGAGCAGGAATTGATGCGGCCGGCAGTGCTGGCGAATATGCTGTTGGTGGTGGCGTCGAACATGAATCGCGGGCAGCGGGATCTTTGTTTGTTTGAGGTCGGCAAGCGGTATTTGCCGGCGGGTGAGCGCTGGACGCTGGGCGTGATCATGACGGGCCGGCGTGCCAATGACTGGCGCCGCGGCAAGCGTGAGGCCATGGATTTTTTTGATATCAAGGGAGCTGTTGAAACGGCTCTTGGCTGTCAGCGTGTGGCGGGACTAAAACTTATGACCGGCACCGATGCCGGGCTTGAGCCGGGCCAAACGGCGCGGGTGATGATCGGTGATCAGGAGGCGGGGCGTATGGGAAAAGTGGCGGAGCAGGTGCTGCTTAATTTCGAGATCAAGAAGGCGGATGTTTATTTTGCCGAGATCGACCTGGAATACGCGCGCGATGCTGTGATGCCGCGGTTGAAGTTTGAGGCGCCGGATGAATATCCTTCCGTCGTGCGGGATGTGAGCCTGGCGGTTAAGGATGTGGTATTTGAAGACCTGCGCGCTTTGTGTTTGACCAATGGTCAGGGGCTTTTGCGTAAGGTTGAGCTTGTGGAAGAGTATCGTGGTGATAAGATAGAGGCAGGATTTAAGGGGCTGGTTGTTTCCTTGACGTATCAGGCCAAGGACAGGACATTGACCGAG
>JBAXBM010000141.1:0-5998 GCA_037141995.1 Candidatus Omnitrophota bacterium | reverse complement strand
TCAGCACTTCACCAGGGTGTATCGGTTGTAATTTCTTGTTTTTCATAAATCCGCTTCTAATCGTTTTTATTTTGCGGCCCCTTCAAAGTATTGTTATTGCGCTTCTCCCAACAATTGCTTTCCCGTATCCGTAGTCACATATTTTTGATTCGGGCTGTTAGGTTTCTGTGGTTGAGTCATCTCCAGAAAGCCTTCACGCAAAAGAGGGTTAATGTACTTATTCTTGAACTTCGTCCTGTCCGCTCTCTCAAACCGGCCCAGAATATCCGCAATACTCTTTGGCTCAAAGCAATAGCTCAGGAGATCGTTTACTTCAGCCCGACTTAGTGCCAGCTTAGTGCCCGCTTGGTTCGTGCGCTGGCCTCTTCAGATGAAATTTCTGGTAGTGGCCGTAATACCTTTAAACCCCGACTTGTTAATGGGAGCGTAAGCTCAAACAAATTAATCTCTTTGTCATCATTGAACAGGGGCTTGTCATAGCCCATTCTCGTCCAACCGTCGGTAATCTTTGTGATCCCTTCGCCCGTACTTTCATCCAGATCCTTGACCCCAAAGTCATCCAGACGCATGCTGTCGCTGGTTTTCTCGCTGGCCTCTCGAAGCATCCGCTCGACTTCTGGTTTGGATGCTTTTTGCGTACTGGCGCCTATACGCACAAAAGTGTTACGAATATCCCCGTTAAAATAAACCGGCTTGGCCTGACGTGGCATTTCTTCAATGCGAAACACCAAGACAGCCTTGCCATCAATGTGGTGGACATCACCTTTTGAGGACAACGGGATGTTAAATTTCTCACCACGTAGAAGCATGATGAAATCATTCTGTATCTTGTCAGGACTCTCAACCCCGCCAATAGTAAACTTGCCGTCATTGTCCTTAACGCCAAACACGATATGGCCACCAGTCGTGTTTGAAAAGGCGGAAATCGTTTTGGCAATATCGTCAGGAAGCGCCACACGGGCCTCCTTGACTTCAAAGTCATCCCATTCAATTCCGGATAAGCGTTTTAATAATTGATCTCTGTTCATCCAACGGCTTCCTTATCGCAATAAAAGATTTCTTCCAAATCTTCAATGATTTTAAAACGTTATTTTCGCGTTATTATAATGTAAAAATCTTTGGTCGGCTATTATTACTTGCCTCTGACAAATTAAGAAATAACCATCAACGAAAGGACTTTTATGAGAAGCATGGGAAAGCCGTTGGAGAATTATGTAACGTTTGTATTTGATTTTATTCTCAATCACAAAAGTGATGGCATCGCCGTATCGAAAAATACCTACTTTGTTGGAAAGTCTGGCGCAAGACATGAGGTGGATGTTTATTATGAATTTAGAAAAGCCGGAATACTTCATCGGGTTGCCATTGAATGCAAAGACACCGTCAAGCCTGTTGAAAAAGGACGTGTCCAAGAGTTTCATGGTAAATTGCGCGATATTGGCTGGGACATTGCCGGTATCATGATCTCAAAATCAGGATACCAGTCCGGCGCTCAGACATTCGCGGCCCATCACGACATTAAAACGCTGACAGAAGAAGAACTGCCGAATTTGTTTTCTCTTTTGACGGACAGAATAAGAACTCGCGTAATGCCATCTGAAGATTATGTAGGAGAACCGTTCTGGGCGCTTTTTGCAGTGGACGCCGCTGGCGAGTTAACGGGAAGTTATCTTGGCGCACCTCAACAAGGCCCCAATGGTGAGCGCTGTGTTTGGCTATTCATAGCAAAATCACACGCGGATTCTGTTTTAAAAAAGCTCAATTCTAACGGTTGGGTAGTTAGGGGGCTTCCGCAATTCTTTCTCGCTTCTTTTATTCAAATGACCCAGAACGATTCCGTTGGATATCTCATTAGCCTCGCAGATCCTGATGATCCATCAAAAAACGTGGTGGCATTTTTTTATAAGAGAGAAGACCTCAATAAAGAATTCTTACTACCGAGATTCCAAAACAGCAAAGGGTTATATGATCGAGATGATGGGTGGAGGGGCATGGCAAACGATGAATAAAAGTTTACGGAGCTGTTGCTAAACATTGTCATATGGGGTAATCCCAAATTCATCGCAAATCAGGATTCACTCTTTTTATTTCTTCCTATCCAACACTTTCCTATACACAGCCCTGGCACGGGATCCGTTCATGACGATCAGCCCCTGTTCGACAGCCTCGCTTAAATCTCTGGAGGCTGTATGCGCCTCAATATCTCCCACAAGCTGAATATACTCTTTGCGCGTAAATTGCCTGGAACAATGTTTCATCATAAACGCGATTCGCTCCGAAGGTTTTGCCTTCCCTGATGCGAGCTTCTCAAGGCCCTGCACCGCTTTAAAAATAACCTCAAGCATGAATTCAATAAAGGCCGTGGATTTTCCCTCCTTGCTCGAACGCGCAATCGCCTCATAATAAGCTTGCTGATGATCCTTAATTGTACTCTCGATCGGCACAAGGCTGAAACACGGCTGGGCATGCCGCAACATCAATGTTTGCCAGAAACGGCCCAGCCTGCCGTTCCCGTCCTCAAAAGGATGAATAAATTCAAACTCATAATGAAAAATACTGGACGCGATCAGGGAATGTATTCCCTCGGCGTGATTGATAAACTCAAAAAGTTGATCCATCAATTCCGGGACTTTCCTGTAAGGCGGGGCTGTATGAACCACAACCTGCTGACTTCTGACCACAACCCCTGTCTGTCGATATTGACCCGCGCTTACCCCAAGCCCTTTCATCAGCACCCCGTGCGCCCGCAAGAGGTCATTGCCATGGCGTGGATCAATATCCTGGATCATCGCGTAAAGCTCATGCGCATTCTTGATCTCCAGAATATCTTTTTGGGAACCGACAACACGCTGACCGTTGATCACATCTGTCGCCTGATCCAGCGTTAGACGATTGCCTTCGATCACGCAGCTCGAATGAACAGAGGACGCATCGATCTGGCGTCGCAGATCAACCAGGGGAACTTTCAATCGCGCCCCTTCGAGCCGGCCAACCATAGCACTGATCTCTGTGGCAAGATTCAAAATCTTAAGAGTAATATCAAAGGGTGGTTTCATCCTTGAAGGATAACATGTGTTAATAACATTTTCAACAGATATGTTATTAACAAAAGTTGAGGTGTACTTTCTTATTCCAAAAGAACAATAAAAAAGGCTCATCCGAAACTGGACAAGCCTCTTTTACAAATGATTATTTCAATGCCTTAATATTGGTATATGTTTAGCGGGGATCTCGATTGACACCCGCCCCCGCGAGCGAAGCGAGTGTGGGGAGGGCATGGGAGGGGGTTAGACGGCAAAGCTGAGTTGCGAAGACGCATTACCTTGACGATGTTTTAAAAATGCCGTTCGTAAACTCTCACCGACATTCTTGCCTTGAAGACGCAATATTTGTAATAAAAATCGGGACACACTGTTTTTATTTCCGGCATATTGCTCACGCCTGGGCAAAGACGTGAACTTCAGTATCCAGCCGCTTGCCCAACAGGTCTTCCCGGACAGCCAAATCATAATGCGACTGAAGATTAACCCAAAACTGCGCGGATATGCCAAAGTACTTCCCCAAACGTAACGCTGTATCCGCTGTTACGGCACGGACACAATGAACGATCTCATTGATACGCCGAGGCGGAACACTAATATCCTGCGCCAAACGGTATTGACTAATCCCCATAGGCTTCAGAAAATCTTCCATCAGCACTTCACCAGGGTGTATCGGTTGTAATTTCTTGTTTTTCATAAATCCGCTCCTCATCATTAATGATAATCAACAATCTCCACTTTATGCGCATGCCCGTCACGCCAGACAAAACATATCCGCCACTGATCATTGACACGTATACTATATTGCCCAGCACGCTTCCCGGACAGAGCCTCTAGCCTATTGCCCGGCGGTATGCGCAAAGCATTCAATTCAACAACAGCATCCAGAATCCAAAGCCTCCGCAATGCCGTCCGCTGAATATCAGAAGGAATTTTGCGTGAAGATTCACGAAAGAAGAGCTGTTCCGTATCTTTGCAGTCAAATGAATGGATCATAGTTGAATAATAACATGTGGCGTTAATGGTGTCAAACGTTATGCCTGGCGCATTTTGTTCAATCCCTCACCCCACCCTCTTCCTCAGCGCCTCCAGCCTATCGCGGATCTTTTTTTCGTAGCCTAGATCGGTTGGCTCGTAATAGGTGGCTTTAAAGGGCATGTACTCCTGGGGCACGTAATGATCCGGGAAATCATGGGCGTATTTGTAGCCTTGGCCGTGGCCGAGTTTTTTGGCACCGGCATAAGACGCGTCTTTAAGGTGCAACGGAACATTGCCGGCTTTTTTGTTGCGCACATCTTCAAGGGCCCTGTCGATCCCTAAATAGGCGGCATTGGACTTGGGGGCACAAGCCACATAGGTCACGGCTTGCGCCAGGATGATCCTGGCTTCAGGGAAACCAATAAACTCCGATGCCTGGGCAGCGGTGTTCGCCAGGACCAGCGCCTGCGGATCAGCATTGCCAACGTCCTCGGCGGCACAGATCACAATGCGCCGGGCAATGAACCGGGGGTCTTCACCGGCATAGATCATCTTGGCCAGCCAGTACAGGGCGGCATCCGGGTCAGACCCGCGCATGGATTTGATGAAGGCTGAGATCGTATCATAATGCACATCGCCGTCCCCGTCGTACTGCACCTGTTTTTTCTGGATCGACTCCTGTGCTGCGGCCAGATCAAAAACAATCTCACCGGCCTCATTCTTGGGCACACTCAAACACCCGATCTCCAGCGCATTGAGCGCCCGCCGGGCATCCCCGTCGGAAATGTCTGCCAGGAATTCCAGTGCCGCCTTGTCTGCCTTAACCGGCAACTGCCCCAAGCCCCGCACGGCATCTGCTAAAGCCCGTTCCAAAAGAACCATCAGCGCCTGCGGCCCTAAAGGTTTTAATTCAAACACAAGCGACCGCGACAAGAGCGGCGTGACAAGGGAAAAGAAAGGATTCATCGTCGTGGCGCCGATAAGGACAAGGACACCATTTTCAACATCCGGCATCAAGACATCCTGCTGGGCCTTGTTAAAACGATGGATCTCGTCGATAAAAAGGATGGTCCTGCGCCCGGTTGTGGCCAGGCGATTCTTGGCTCCGGCAATGATCCGGCGTAATTCCTCCACATTCGACGCCACCGCATTCACACTTTCAAACTGCGCCTCGGTCTTTTGGCTGATGCACAACGCCAGCGTCGTCTTCCCGACCCCCGGAGGCCCGTAAAGGATGATCGACGACACCCGGTCCGCATAAACCGCGCGCGTCAAGAGCTTCCCTGGACCCAGAATGTGCTCCTGCCCCACAATCTCATCAAGGGATGCCGGGCGCATCCGCACCGATAACGGCTTGTTCGATCCCGCCTCTTCTTCAAATAGACCCATAATGCCCCTCATAAAAAATAAGCCCCGCGCTTTATGATAAGCGCAGGGCTAAATAAAACCCGCTTATGCCGTTGAGAGCGTGCGTATTCGAACCTGGTAGACAGGTGGGGAAAAGCTCACGGCCCTTGGGCACGCAAGACAACAAACCCCTTTAGAAACGCATTGGTTCAAATTTACATACCCCCTGACGAACACAGCAGGCAAATTAAAATTATCTCCGGCGTGCGGCAAAAGCCCCCAGCAATTGCGCCACAATCCCTTCATGCAGGGCCGTGATCACATCCTCGGTCAATGTCCTGTCCTTGGCCTGATACGTCAAGGAAACAACCAGCCCCTTGAAGCCAGCCTCTATCTTATCACCACGGTACTCTTCCACAAGCTCAACCTTGCGCAATAACCCCTGGCCATGAGAAAAACATAAAGCGCGCAAATCGTCAAACACCACATCCTTCACCGCCAGGCTCACATCCCGTACGACGGAAGGATATTCATCCAGCGCCTCGAACTTCAACCGCGGTGTCACCGCATCACGCGCATATTCTAGGTCAATTTCAGCAAAATAAACATCCGACTTCTTGATCTCAAAATTA
>JBAXBM010000140.1:0-6003 GCA_037141995.1 Candidatus Omnitrophota bacterium | reverse complement strand
TAGGCCGTATTGTTTCGTTCCAGAACCCTTACCTTATCCGCCAATATCCAAACCTTGTTAAACGTATCCATCGGGATATCCGTCGTGCCAAACTGCTCTTGCACCCTGGCATAAACCCTGTCCCAGAATACTTTGCCCAATTCTTTCTCGGGGTAGATCATCGACGCTGTTAGTTGCTTGAGGATATAATCCTGCGCCAGCATGTCACGCCCAAGCTCGGTCTTTCCCAGTTCCTCCGGGATCATCCGGTCTTTTTCATACGGCGATAAATTCACCCAGAGATCATCCTCCTTGATCGTCAGGGCCGTCAGGAAATATTTGATGAGCTTAAACGATTCAGCTTTGAAAGCGGCACTACTGACCTTAAGGCCAGACTTGCCGGTATCGAGGATAAAATCAAACAGGAGCGGATTATCCGGATGAACCAAAACCCCTTTGATCATGACGGGCGTATACGCCGGGCTTGCCAACACCATGGCTCCCAATTCCGGCAACTGAAGCGCCTGCGCACACACCTGCGGCGGAACAATTACTGAAGTCATAAAGCTGAAAATAATCCAGCTTGAAATTACCCGACGCATCAACATTTGCTTAAAAGCCTTCACACGCCTTCTCCTGCGGCAATTTCAATATTCCAAAAAGATTTCTGAAAGGATAACCACCCACCTTACTGATATATGGAAAATATAACACAAAAACGAGAGAAGAGAAAGCGAAGGAGCCAACCTAATTTATTCTGCCATCCCAAGGGCAATGACAGGATCTAGGTCTTGGCTGATCCATGCCAACAAATGACGCAGATGCCGATGATGGAGGGCCACGCAACCCGCGGTGGGTTTGCGGCCTTTGTCGCGCCAGATGTGAAGGAAAATGGCACTGCCGTTGCCGGGAATGACGGGCCGGGTATTGTATTCGATCACCGCACCAAGGTCATATAAGCCGTCCTGGCGACGCATTGTCTCATAAGATGTTGCGGTAGAAGGCATTTTAACCCAGTGGTTATAGTCCGTCGACGCGGGATCATCCACCCAGATATCGTCATCCAAGGTCTGTCGATACAGCAACCCGGTGTGAAGTTTGATCTCTTTTCCGAAAGCAAGTCCTAAGGCATAAACGCCCGAAGGGGTATGCCCGTCGCCTTCTTTCTTGGCATCGAGCGCGGCAAAACCATTGCGCCCGATAACCGCTGGCCACGGGCCCAGCTTCAGATGCCAAATACCCTTGTCATACAGCCATGCCGTAAGCGTCGCGGTAAAGACACCTTTGCCCGAGGGGGTCACTTCAATGACCTGCCGCGTCACAGATGGATCAACGAAAATAGGCGGCGTGGGACGCTGAAGGCCAGCGCAACCGCATGTGGCAAAGGCGATACATGACACAATGAAAATCAGGCGCCATGAGGTCATGGTGATCCTTGCTGTAACTTAGTTGCGATCTTGTTAACAGCGGCAAACTACAACTTGCTTAAGTTCGCTGTCAATTCTCCCATGATCTCATCAAACGGTAACTGTCCTTGATAATACAACGCTGAAGTCTTCCGGTATTCCTGCTCAAAAAGTTGTCTAACCTTTGGCGCTTTTAACAAAAATGCTTCCTGCTGCAGTGCGAGAGGTACATTCTGATCAAGCGCGGGGAATCTTTTCATCTTATGCTGATAATATTCATGCGTACCGATAAACTCCTGAACGATCTTATTTTTCAACAGGCAAGACACATCATAATAATGCCGCAAGAAATTAACAGGCATCTCCCCCGTTTCCTGCTGATGGCGGAACTTGGTGACGATCGTCTGCAATTTCTCGACGAGAGTATAGCCCGGGTGATAACACAAAACGCCACGAGCCCGGTTATCTTGGACCTTGACTCCTCTTTGCAACGCAAAATCTAACGCCCAGGAACTGATGTCCACGGCACTGTTGGGCGTCACATCATCAAATCCAACCTCAAGTAACACGCCCTATTTTATCCCTGCCGGAAGGGTTAACGCCGTCTTATAAAGAGCCCGAATACCGCCGCTAAAATACTTGTCATTATCAAACTTCTCATCACGCACAATTTGTTCAATCCCGGCGATCTTGATTTCCTTAGCTAGCCAATCGTAATACTGCTTGCGCCCCTCACAATGCACCGGCTTTGTATGATTCCGACCCGTCTTGACAACCATACCGCCCGCAGGAGGATCAATCCGAATATCAATATCCTCAGAGAAGCGATGAATGATCTGATACCCCTTGGAAAGCGAAGTCCCACCCTTTAACTCAAAAGTAAAACCTCGTCGCTGAAGTCCATAAAGCACGTGCATGATCCAATAGTCTTTCTCAACAAGGCTTCGATCGATCTTCTTTTCCCGATCTACAGCCCGCAAAAGCTCACCAAACTCCGGGTGATTGTGAAGATAATCAAGCATGTGCCAATGACTCTTCGGATATCCATTCATTGAGCAGTTTCTTTGTTCTTTCTCCGGCGTAGGTATTAATGACACGCTTCAATCCTGCCTCCAGCCGCCCCAGCACTCTGGCTTTAACATTATTGAGAACACTCTTTCTGTCTTCTGCCAATTGATTCAGGTTATTCAACAGATCAATTAGCAAAAACTCTTCGGAAACTTTTTGAGGGAATTTATGTTTTAAACGAAAATCAAATACCTTCCCCCCAAGCTCAAACCGGCCATGCCGTTTGTGGTTATACACAATGCACGCGTTATACATTTGAGTTGTTCCGACACCCAGGGAATTGTAAAGATTCGGTGAGGTGATAAGGAAATCAGCACTCCTTAAAAAAGCGCTCACAAGCTTTTCGTCTTCCGGGGGGATATTTCCAAAGGAAACTTTGGCTGAATGGTAATATAGCCCTTGCGACATTTTTTCCAAGACCCCTTCATCAACAAGCTCCTTGAGATGCCGATCAACAGCCGTAGACCATGCTTCAAGATCTGCCCTGCGATAAACCTGCCCCGGTTTCAAATGTTTTCTAAGCTCTGCGCATGCACTCATATCTTCTTCCCCCGTTCTGGAAGTATATCCAGTGGAAAGCCAAAACGCAACATATTTAATTTAGGATTCATGCAATTTAACCCGCATTTTTCAATAGAAAAAGGTAATGCGGGTTGAACCCGGGCCTTTTCTTGACGGTAAAGTTGTGGAAGGCCAGTTGGAGTAACAACGCAGGTTTTTGTGCCTACGGCATCGTCGAGGAATAACGGTTACTGCACAATCCGGGTTTAATGCACCTGAACATCGTACATGTTCAGCCCCCTGCGCGTTCGCCGCACCGAGCGCCAAGTGCTTTTTCGTCTGGAACGAGGGAGTTTATCCCCCGAGAGAAGCCGAAAGAGTGGCGCGGTAAAGCAGGCAAAAATTGACAAACGTTAAACATGTTTGGATCTGGAAAGCCAGCGCGGGCCGTGCAGGGCGCGGGAGACCATCATGCAGGCCACATTATCGCCCACAGCATTGAGCGCGGTGGCCGGCGGGTCCACGATGGTACCGATCATGGTGATAAGGGGCAAGGCAGCGATAGGAAAGCCATAGAGAGTCACGATCAGAAGTTCGCCGATCATGCCGCCGGCAGGGATCCCGCTGATAACGGTTCCGGACAAGACGGCTATGCCAATAGCGGTCAGCCAGACATCCCAGCCCGTAAATGGCATCTGAAAAAGCCCAAACAGAAACGCAATCTTCACGATCGCCGCAAGGCACGAACCTTCCATGTGGATCGTGGCACCCAAAGGAATGATCACCTCGCGCACTTCATCGGTCACGCCGGTTTTGCGTGCCGCCTCAAGGTTCGCCGGGATCGTGGCCACACTGCTGCCTGTAGCAAATGCCGTGAACGCTGTGGAAGGAATATTCCACCAGAACGCTTTTAACCCTGCGCCCGATGCCGCCCAATAGACATACAAGGAGAATGCGGCAAAGAAATAAAACAGTGCCACAGGATAATAAAGCAGCATGACCCGGGCATACGACCCCATGAGCTGCGGCCCCATGGATCCGACGAGGTACGCGATATACGAACCAAGCCCGATGGGCGCATAAAGCATGATGAGCGCAATCACCTTCCCCATCACCTCATTGCCTGAAACAAGGAACCGGGAAAAAGGAGCACCTTTCTCACCGGACGCCGATGTCGCTGTCCCGACGAGCAAGGCAAAAACAATGAGTGGCAACATGTTCTTTTTAGAAAGAAGGTCCATGAAATCCGCGGTCGTAAATGTGCGCACGAGGGTATCAGCCGCACTGATCGCCGACGAAGAAACACCCTGTGGCAAAGCCCATGGGGTCCCCGAAAAAGGCGGGAACAACGTGACAACGACGATCATCAGGGTGGAAGCGATCACGCCTGTCAGGACAAAGAACAGCATCATCCACCCCATCACACGGGCGAGCCGGCGGATATCATTCATCCCCGCGATGGCCGACGCTATCGAAAAGAAAACCAGCGGCACAACCGCCGTAAATAAAAGATTAAGGAAAATATCACCCAGCGGCTTAAGGACAGCCGCCTTAGGCCCAAAAATAAGGCCGATCAAAATCCCGGAGAGAATGCCTGTGATAAGAAGTATCATGGGGTTATTCTAGCAAAATCATGAATGATCACAATTTGAATAAAATAAAAAAAGCCAGCCGTCACATGAGTTTAACGGAACATACTCCTGTTTAGTTAAACTAATCGGGAATAACTCCATAATGGCTTATTCGTCAAGGGGGAAAGCAATACACTCAGCGTACAGGCTGGATGCCATCATTTAAGCCAAGAAAATTCCGCACGCTGGCGATCGGGCTGACACGGAGGATAACAGGGGAAAAACCGGGCATGTCCTGCAGTTTCTGGAGCATGGCGGGGTCAACGTTGAACTTAATCCGGCCATCAGCATTGACGTCCATGTTCAGGCGGTCAGGCGTGAGGTCGATACCGCCGTTTTGGGATTGGTCTAGCGTGGGATTCTTTACCACAGTATCGTCACCACTCTCCATAGCATATTGATGTGTTTCTTTCGCTACAGTTGCTACTTCAGTTACAACATATGCCATATTAAATGAATACTCGGGTGAATAACTAAAAGGGTGCGTAGTCGTTAGTGTTTTAGACTCATACCTTCTTGAAGAAATAACCCTCTGAACTTCTGAACGATTAGAATGTATGCTAGAACTTGTTGGAATCAACACACCATCATATCCCAGTGCTGTATTAAGTTTTAAAGCATACGTCATAAGATTATTAAAAATATCATCAGCATTTACCTTAGTCATAAGATTTGTACTAGGATTAATTCCTGGAAGGGTTACATATTTCTTCCCCGCATCTTCGATGATAAATATATGCATACCACCCAAAGCGATACCTTCTTCATTCCAAATAATTAAATTCATAAAATCAGGATTATTCCAAAGCTGCCTATCAGGTGCCACGCAAACCCCCATATTAAAGCCGGCAACCCCATGCGCTTTCTTTTTCGACACCTCAAAATGCAAACTAATTTTATTTTTTCCTTCATTATATCGATACTTCGCTGAAAACTCGCCTTGCATTTTTGCAACATTTTCACCTAATAATTGACGGGTAATGCTATCAGCGCCCTTCCCAGGCTGAATTTGAAATTCCAATTCAGATAGTTCTTTTTCAACATCACGCAGATCTGACATTCCGATTAATTTCCCCCAAAGAAAATTAATAATATCAATATCTACAACCTTTAACATGCTTCCTAATTTTAATTTACCATCCTCAGGTTTATTTCTAAACGCCTGCATCATTTTAATTACATTTTTCGCTAACCCCTTGGGATTTTCTAATCTAGTGTTAAACATCCTACTTATTACATCGTTATATTGTATAGGATTTACATCTTGATATTTCTCTAACACGCTGGTTATAATGTCTCTCAAAGTATCTCCCGAAAACTCTTTAAGCGTCATAATATTTTGAACAGAATTAAGATCCTGTGGCAACGCAGAACCCCCTTGAGAAAGATGATATCGGTAGAGGCGTGACAAAATATCT
>JBAXBM010000139.1:0-6038 GCA_037141995.1 Candidatus Omnitrophota bacterium | reverse complement strand
GTGCCGTCGGATAAGCTTGAACTGACGGTCGATATTATTAATGCATACCCGAATATCAGTCATAATTATTTGCGTGAAGGCGAATATAATGTCTGGTTTACGGTGAGCGCATCGTCGGACCGCCGTCTTCAATGGATCCTTGCTGATATCCGTAAAAAAAGCGGCATTAAAGATATGTTGGATTTGAGGACGCGGCAGGTTTTTAAGAATCAGGCTGTTTTTGAATTAAAATAATATGAAAATATCCAGGAAAATTATTCGCGCGCTGGCTGAACCTTTAAAGCTTGTGCCACAGCCGTATACCGCCATCGCTGAAGAATTAGGTATGGATGAAGCTGATCTTTTAGCGATGATCAGGCAATACAAAGAGGCGGGTGTTATTCGCCGTGTCGGCGTTGTGCTGGGGCATTTCAAGGCAGGGTACACGAGCAATGCCCTTGTGAGCTGGAATGTTGCTGCGCCGGATCTCGACACGCAGGGCAAATTGCTGGCTGCATTCCCCCAGGTGACACACTGCTATGTGCGTCAAACTTATCCGCAGTGGCCTTATAGCCTTTACACCATGGTGCATGCCCGGCATGATAAAGAATTGGCGTTAACGATTACAATGATGGCGAAAAAGTCCGGGATTAAAGATTATAAAATCAGGACAACACTCAAGGAATTCAAGAAGATTAAAAGTGATTTGAAAGGCATACTCTCATGAAATTTGATCGATCCAGGAAGCTTTTTCAGGGGGCTTGCTGTTATTTCCCTGGCGGCGTCAACAGCCCGGTGCGTGCTTTTGGTGCGGTGGGGGGAAATCCTCTTTTTATAAAAAAAGGCGCGGGTTCCAAGATAACGGATGCCGATGGGAACAGGTATATTGATTATGTGATGAGTTGGGGCGCTCTGATATTGGGGCATGCGGTACCAGAAGTCGTGGCAGCGGTGAGCAAGGCGGCCGCGGCGGGGTCCAGTTTCGGCGCGCCGACTGAGGCTGAGTCGGATTTGGCCGCGGTTATTTCAAAGGCTGTCCCGTCCATGGAGAGAATGCGTTTTGTCAGTTCCGGCACAGAAGCCGCGATGAGCGCGATCCGTTTAAGCCGCGGGTTCACGGGGCGCGACAAGATCATCAAGTTTGACGGCTGTTATCATGGGCACGGCGATAGTTTACTTGTTAAGGCAGGTTCCGGGGCAGCCACACAGGGAATCCCCGGGAGTGCCGGGGTCACGCGCGCCCTCAGCCGTGACACGATCGTGTGCCCGTATAATGATATTGCTTATTTTCATCAAACGATTGTTAAATATGCTGCGTCACTGGCATGCGTGATCATTGAACCTGTGGCTGCTAATATGGGTGTTGTGGCGCCGGATGACGCGTTCCTGCGTGAAGTGCGGGAGCTTACAGCCAGGTACGGTATTGTGTTAATCTATGATGAAGTTATTACGGGCTTTCGTTTTCATTTCGGCGGGGTTCAAACCCTTCAAAAGATCAAGCCTGACATAACTTGCCTTGGCAAGATCATCGGCGGAGGTCTACCGATTGCGGCTTACGGCGGAAAAAAGGAGATTATGGATTGTGTCGCGCCTTTAGGCCGGGTGTATCAGGCCGGGACGCTTTCCGGCAACCCGGTGGCTGTTGCCGCCGGGTTAGCTATCCTTAAGGTGTTAAAGACAAAAGATTACGCGGCACTTGATGCCAAAACAGAACGTCTGTGTGAGGGGTTAAGGGAAGTTTTTACCCGTAAAAAAGCTTGTGTGACGATCAACCGCGCCGGCTCCTTGTTCACTGTTTTTTTCACGCAGCAGCCTGTTACAGATTTTACGGCGGCAAAGGCATCTGACACGAAAAGATATGCGGATTATTTCAATGAAATGCTCAATGCCGGTATTTATCTTCCCCCATCCCAATTTGAAGCGCAGTTCCTTTCTTTCAGCCATACGGACAAGGATGTGACACTGACGCTGAATGCTGCAGAAAAGGAGATCTCATCGTGGTAAAAATATCCGGCAAATTAGAAGGTTTAATTTCTGATGCTTCACAAAAATTGCACCGCATCAAGCCCGGGGATAAAATTAAGCTCGGGAAACTGGATCCTGATGATATCAGCATCGCCGGAGTTGATAAGAAGCTTGAAAAAGACATGGGGATTGATCTTCAGGATCAGCTGGTGGCCCTGCAGGATCTTCTTTACGCCGAGCACAAGCATAAAGTGCTTGTTATTTTACAGGCGATGGATACGGCCGGTAAAGACGGGATTATTAAGCATGTGTTTAAAGGTGTTAATCCGCAGGGTGTGCGTGTCGCCGCGTTTAAGGCCCCGACACCAATAGAGTTAAGCCATGATTATTTGTGGCGGATTCATCAGCAAACGCCGGCCCGGGGGGAGATGGTGATTTTTAACCGCAGTCATTATGAAGATGTCCTTGTCACGCGCGTACACGGCATGATTGATGAAAAAACCTGCCATCGCCGTTATCAGCATATTAATAATTTTGAGCAGATGCTGGCCGATGAAGGCGTGACTATCCTGAAGTTCTTCCTTCATATCGATGCCGATGAACAGAAGTCCCGGTTGCAGTCCAGGATCGATGACCCGGATAAAAACTGGAAATTCAGTTCGGCTGATATCGAGGAACGTAAATTGTGGCCGCGGTATATGGAAGCTTATGAGAATGCCATCGCGCATACCAGCACGGCCTATGCCCCCTGGTATGTGATCCCTTCCAACCGGAAATGGTACCGGAATTTAACGGTGTCCCTTATCCTTGTGGACCAGCTGAAACGATTGGGCATGGCATATCCTAAGCCTGTGGAAAAACTTGATTCAGCGATGATTCTTTGATCTGAGCGGGATATGAGGCTACTTTTTTAATTCCGGCATACTACATTGTGTGTTTTTATGCGTATTGTTCATATTTCAACTAAGAGCTGCCACCCTTGTTTTACAAATGTTATCTTGGGCCAGGCGCACTGGCATAAAGTTTTTGTCATAAAGATTACATCAGACAGTAATGACAATGATCAAATGCAGGCGATTTATGCGCGGCATGGTATTCAATTGTTTTATCTAAAATTGACCATGGGCCATTGTCCTACGCATGAATGTTCCGGCGTTGATGCAATGGAGCAGTTGTGTCTTCAGCTTGAGCCGGATATTATTCATATCCAATCGTTCTCAGGAGAGAATTTGCCGGCAATCATCAAGATGCCTGCTGTTTTAAATGTCAGAAAAATAATCACATTGCACACCCATGCGTTATTTTGTTTGAATGGCACCTGTTTCAACAGGGACAAGATTTGTCAGGTCCATGCCTTCCGGCAGTGTGAATGCGGCATGGTGCAACATCATGCACGGCAAGCGGGGTTGTCTGTTAAGGAGTACAATGACAGGCGCGAGGCTGATTTTAGGGATATTGTTAATCTTTCCGGAAAGATTATTTGTTGTTCTCATTGGCAGGAATCCAGGATCAGGCAACTTTATGGTCAGACGGATAAACTCGCCACACTTCATTATGGTGTAACATTGCCTGTTCCGGATAATCTTCATTTATCACGGCCGAAACGACGGAAGCCGTGTTTCGGATATTTGGGCAGTTTAAGCCACTTTAAAGGGGTCGGCACGTTCATACGTGCCATCAGCAGTCTGGATCAGAAGAAATTCACAGTGATTGTTGCCATCCTTTTTAACAATATTCATTCACAAGACTTCAAATATTATGTTAATCTTCTTAAAAAGATGCCTGCTGTGAAATTGATAACATTAACAAAGAAGGAACATTATTATCGATTGTTTTTTTCAAAAATTGATGCGCTGATTGTTCCTTCTTTGTGGGAAGAAACCGGACCTATGACGCTGTTTGAATCTTTCTTTTATCAAACACCTGTTATTGTTTCCCGGCGGGCTAGCATGCTCGAGAAAGTTAAAGAAGGCCGCAATGCCATGGTTTTTAACACAGATATTGATCTGGCGCATATTCTGCAGAATATCATTAACGGGGATAGCCTGCCTTTCCAGGAAAACAATTTTGATGTGAAAAGTGTTGAGCAATATATTCAGGAGGTAAATGATATTTATATGCAAAAGCCTTGCCGATGAATACTAATTCTTTGACTTTAAATCTTGGTTCTGCCTGTAATAACAACTGTATTTTTTGTGTGCGTGGTGACAATGTATCAGTTGCATCTGTTGATTTCCATGCCATTAGACATACGCTGAATAAATTTCATTCCAAGTATCATTTTTTAAAAATTACAGGAGGGGAACCAACCCTCCACCGCGATATTGTTGGCATCCTTGCGCTGGCACAGGAACTTCATTATGTTGTTTCTATGGAAACGAATGCGCGCATGTTGGCTGATAAGGAGTTTTCCAGGTCAATAGCTCATTTTAAGCCGGAAATTGTCACGCATCTTGAAAGTCATTTGCCATCAAAACACGACATTATGACCCGGACGCCAGGCAGTTTTATGCAAACGGTCACAGGGATCAAGCAACAGGTCAAACACGGAGTTTCTGTATCGGTTAAAATCATGATTTTGGAATATAATTATCGTGATCTTCTATCTATTTCAAAATTATTAGTGAAATTGCGGGTAAACAGGGTTTTATTTGTATTTCTTGATCCTGGTGGCTTTGCCAGAAAATTCTTTCGTATAATAAGTCCGCGGTACAATCAGGTTCGCCCTTTTTTGTCAACAGCGGTTTCGTGGCTTCAAAAGAACACATCTCTTGCTGTTCAGTTTGAGAATTTTCCTGCCTGTTGTATTGAGCCTGAATATATTGTGTTAGAGAATCAACGCATGCATCAAAATGACGGATTCGCCGTAGGAACGTTACCGCTAAGGGATCAAATTGCTTTATATGTCCCGTCGGTGGAAAGACGAAAAAAGAAAATCAAGAATGCCGCCTGTTTAACATGCGGTTATTTTGATTCGTGTGAAGGTGTTTATTTGGAATATATTGATCATTTTGGATGGGAAGAATTCAATCCGGTGTTATATCCCTGCAAGAAAGTCCCTGTAATGATATGATAATTAAAACTGAAAAAGGCGGCGGCATGAAAATATGGACATTATTCCTGGGGGCATTGGTTGTATTTTCTTTTTGTATGAAAGCGCAGGCGGACGGATTGAATCCTCTCCTTGAATCTTCAATTAAATATAAAAAGATGCGGGTTGAAAGTGTTCGGGCGGTTGATCTTGTATTGATGGAGAATGGGGATAAAGTCGCGTTAATAGGTATCAAAGGCCCGCGGCCGCCGCGCATGAAAGATGCGCGCCGTGATGACCACGGATTTATTATCCCGGAGGATAATCCGGTTGTGCCCTTGGAGGATGAAGCCCTGCGTTTTGCGCGCGGTTTATGTGAAGGCCGGCTTGTTCATCTTGAATTTGATACCAGCCGCCGTGATAATGACGGCAATCTTTTGGCGTATGTGATTTTGCCGGATGGCAGGTTATTGAACGCAGAATTGGTCCGTATGGGCTATGCGGCAGCTCAATTAGTCCCGCCGAATATGAAATATGCCGATAAAATCCGTGCGGCTTACCAGGAGGCCCGTCGAGAGTTGCGCGGACTGCAGGGCGAATGGTGACCGGGAAGGTCTTGAAATCCGGCGGGCGCAGGCATGATGTCCTTTCCCGATGGAAAGGGCAGGTGATCCGTGACGGGTTGTTGTCGCCCGGGGCTAAAGTCATCGCGGGTGTTTCCGGCGGCGCGGATTCCGTGGCATTATTGCACCTGCTTTATGCGTTGCGGCATGATCTTTCCCTTCATTTAACTGTGGCGCACTATGATCATGCGTTGCGCGCGGGTTCTTCTAAAGATTGCGCTTTTGTCCGTAAAATGACATCATCCCTTGGGCTTGATTGTGTCTGGGAGCGTAATACCCAACCTAAACCGCAGGGTGTTTCTGTTGAAGATTTTGCCCGCCAACGCCGATTTGATTTTTTCATACGCCAGGCTAATGCGGTAGCTGCTGATGCTGTTATATTGGCGCATACCCAGGATGATCTGGCGGAGACTGTGCTGATGCGGATATTGCGGGGCACA
>JBAXBM010000138.1:0-6276 GCA_037141995.1 Candidatus Omnitrophota bacterium | reverse complement strand
GTTTTTTGTTATTTTTTTCTGGATGGCTTTCAGCCGGCGCAGGATGTCGTCGAAACGGGACTGGAGGCTTGACAGGTCGATATCTTTTTTGGCGGAGGCCGTTTCTTTGCTTTCAAGCTCAGACTTTGCTTTTTGAATGGCGTCCATGAGAGACAGGGCTTTGGGAGAATGCGGATCAGCCTGGGGTTTGGCGGCAGCGTCATCTTCATTTTCGCTGATGGAATTTTCTGTTGCGGACAGGCGCGTGCGCATGTCCTGAAGGTTTTTCTGCCGGGACAGGCGGTCTGAAGCGACTTCATCTTTGAGGTAGATGATATATTTTTCAGCTTTGCGGGCGGCGCGTTCTTCTGCGGCAAAGAGGGCGGATTGTTTGGCGGCGGGCAGCCCTCCCGGATTGTCACCGGTGAGGTTGGCGATCCTGGCTTCGAGCCCTGCGACAAGGGTATTGTATTTGTCAGCTTCGGCTTTCATTTCGGCTTCTGTCAGGCGCAGGCGTTTTTTATACGCGAGGATCTGTTCCAGCAGAATGTCGGTATCTTTCTCATAATAAATGGAGGCAGGCAAAAAATCTTCTTTGGCAAAATTGTAGGCTTCGCACGGCATGTGTTTCATCTCATCCATAAGGTAGGAAAAATCAGGGTCATTGGTGGCGATTTTCATCAGATGATACTGCGCAAGCCGGTTGTGGCAGTCGAGGCGCAGGATTTCTTTGAACGTGCGGACGGCTTCGGGGTAGTTGCCTGTCAGAAACATTTCCCGCCCGTAACGGTAATTCTGGGCATTGGTGAGTTCCATAATGTTCAGGGTAAACTTGTGCGGTTTGATTGTTGCCCCCGGAGCATTTTTGCCGGCAGCCGGAGCTTTGGGTGCCGGGGGTGTGGCGGCTCCTGAAAGAGCGGGGATGAGGACAGCCATGATGACGCATAACAGGACGTTCAGGGAAAATGATTTTTTCATATCGCCTCTCAAACTATTAATTTTTATATATATTTACATAAGAACACGCGTTAAGGTTGAAAAATATTATTTTTTTATCAACAGGTGCCGCGCAAGGGAGGGATATCGGTTTTCTCCGGAGCGTTTATATGCTATAACAATGTCTTATGGATAATGCTACCCCCATGCAAAAGCAGTACGCCGAGATCAAGGCACGCCATACGGATTGTATTTTATTCTTCCGGCTTGGTGATTTTTACGAGATGTTTTATGAAGATGCGCAAGAAGCTTCGGGGATACTGGATCTTGTCCTGACATCGCGCGGCACGGGGGAAAAGCGCGTGCCCATGTGCGGGGTCCCTTTTCATTCCGCAGATAATTATATTACCCGCCTTGTGAAAGCCGGGAAGAAGGTTGCGATTTGTGAGCAGGTCGAAGATCCTTCGCTGGCCAAAGGCCTTGTCCGGCGCGAGGTTGTCCGTATTATTACGGCCGGGACGTACCTGGATGATGCCGCTGAAGCCCGGCATATTGCCGCGATCTGTTCCGACGGCAAGGAGTACGGGCTTGCGTTCACTGACACGGCCACAGGCGTGCTCCTGGTTAACCAGTTTCCAGCGTCCAGGACGCTGGAGGCGCTGGCGAAACTCCGCCTGAATGAATGCGTTTTTCCCGAGAATGGGAAGCCTGACATATTGGCTCATCCGCTCTGGCGCCTGAAAGATGCGGCCATGACGCCTTTTCGTGACTGGTCGTTTTCACCGGAACGGGCATACGCAACGCTGTGCGCACATTTTGGCACACACTCCCTGCGCGGATTCGGTGTGGAAGGTATCCCTTTGGCGCAGGCGGCGGCGGGAGCCCTGCTGGAATATTTACGTGAAATGAACAAGGTCCCTCTGGCGCATATAGACCGCATGTCGGTTTATAATGACGGGGAATATGTTTTTATTTCTCCCGCGGCTCATCACGGGCTTGAGATGGAAGCCTTGCTGAAGAATATTGACCGGACGCAGACGCCGATGGGGCGGCGGGCCATGCGTTTTTGGCTGTATCATCCGCTGAAAGATGTTGACAGGATCCGTGCCCGACAGGACGCGGTGGCGCTTCTGCTTGATAATCCCGGCCTGTGCGCAGATCTCGGCAGCAGGTTATTAAAGAATATTCCTGATGTTGAAAAAAGCCTTTCGCGTGTCAGCTGTGCCTGCTGGGCCCCCAAAGATCTGCTGGTTATCCGGCAGGCTCTGTGCCGGGGGCCGGATCTGCGAGCGGCACTGTTACCGGTTGACGGGCAGAGTCAGTTCCTTGTTCTCGCAGATATTCCTGTTTTACGGGAGAAACTCGAGCAGGCGGTTGATCCTCAAATGCCTTTGGCCAAGAATGAAGGCAAAGTTATCGCCCGGGGATATAACGCGGAACTGGATGCCCTGAAAGATTTGCAGGAGGGCGGGCGGATGTGGCTGGCCGCTTATCAGGCGCAGGAGATCCGCCGTACGGGGATCAATTCTCTCAAGGTTGGATTTAACCGGGTTTTTGGTTATTACATTGAGATCACGCAGGCCAACGTTAAAGCGGTGCCGCCCGATTATCAGCGCAAACAGACGCTGGCCAACGGTGAACGGTATATTACGCCGGAATTGAAAGAGTTTGAACAGCGGGTTCTATCGGCTGAGGAAAAAGTTTTCCGCATCGAAGCGGCGATGATGAAAGAGCTTGCTGCCGCGATCCTGGCCCAGGCCGCGGCCCTGCACCAGTATTGCCGGGAGCTGGCCATGATTGATGTTTTTTACAGTCAAAGCCTTTTGGCGGCCCGTAACGGTTACATCCGTCCGCAGGTCACCGAGGGTGATGAGCTTTTTATTTCTGACGGGCGGCATCCGGTGGTAGAGGCGTTGCGGGCGGCAGATTTTATTCCTAATGATACCCGCATGGACCGTGCCGGCGAGCATCTGGTTATCCTGACCGGGCCCAATATGGCCGGCAAATCGACATATATCCGGCAGAACGCCTTGCTGGTTATCCTTGCCCAAACGGGCAGTTTTATACCGGCCACATTGGCGCGTATCGGCGTGGTGGACAAGATTTTCACCCGTATCGGCGCTCATGATGAGATTGCCCGGGGGCAGAGTACTTTTATGGTCGAGATGACCGAGGCGGCGGATATCCTTAATAATTTGACGTCCAAAAGCCTTGTGATCCTGGATGAGGTCGGGCGCGGCACCTCAACATATGACGGGCTGGCGCTGGCGTGGGCGCTGGCGGAATTTCTGGCCGAACGCAAGGCACGGACACTTTTTGCGACCCATTTTCATGAATTGACCCTGCTGGCTGACCAGTACCGCGGGGTGAAGAATTATAATGTTGCCGTGCGTGAATGGGAAGACAAGATTATTTTTCTGCACAAGATCGTTCCGGGCGGGACAGATGACAGTTACGGCATTTATGTGGCCACGCTGGCCGGAATGCCGGCGGCAGTTGTCAGCCGCGCGAAGAAAATACTGGCGGGGCTGGAGCGTGACGGCGCCCTGCGTGACCGCTTGCGCGCCGGCAAATCATTGAGTGAGGGGCCCGACCTTTTTTCATTGCCGGCGGGTGAAGACCCCCGTTATGAGGCCCTCGCCCGGGAGGTCGCCGCGGTGGACGTGAACACCATGACGCCGCTTGCGGCCCTGGCGACATTGAATGAATTGAAGAAACTGATTGTTTGAAAAGGAGTAGGTCATGCCCATTGTCCATGTTCTTTCGCCGGAGATGATCGCCCGCATTGCGGCGGGTGAGGTGGTGGAGCGCCCGGCGTCGGTGGTGAAGGAACTTGTCGAGAATGCCCTGGATGCCGGCGCGACACGCCTTGAGGTGCATGTGAAAGACGGCGGAAAAACGCTTATTCATATCCGTGATAACGGCAGGGGGATTGCCCGGGAAGACCTTGCGTTACTTTTCCAGCGGCATGCCACAAGCAAGATTGCGACGGCTGATGACCTTGAAAAAGTCCTGTCGCTCGGGTTTCGCGGCGAGGCGCTTTATTCGATCGGGGCCGTGGCGGAGGTTAATATCAAAAGCCGTCTGTCCGGCGTGGAAGATGCCTGGGAAATGGATGTTAACGGAGGGGTAAAACAGGCCGCGCGCCCGGCAGCGATGCCGGGTCAGGGCACGGAAATGCGCGTGAAAGAACTGTTTTTTAATACACCTGCCCGTAAGAAATTCCTTAAGAGCGATGCCGCTGAAATGGAGCAGATTTTGCATGTTGTTTTGCCGTACGCGCTTTTATATCCCCGGCATTATTTTACGCTGACCCACAATGGGCGGACGTTGCTGGATTTGTCGCCGGCATCGGCGGCCGGCCGTTTTGCCGCCGCGCTGAATCTTGAGGAACGGCATCTTGTGGCGGGTGAAAAGATGCCTTCAGCGGAAGGTTTGGCTGTGCGGCTGATCCTGGGCGATATTAATATCCAGCGCCCGCGCCGCGACCTCCAGTTCCTTTTTGTCAATGGCCGCCCTGTGCAGAGCCGTTCGATTTTTTTTCATATTCATGATATTTACCGCATGATCATGCCGGACGGGGCGAACGGCGCGTTTGCTGTTTTTCTGGATATTCCGCCGGAGGATGTGGATGTGAATATTCATCCGGCCAAGCGGGAAGT
Organism: Candidatus Omnitrophota bacterium; assembly: GCA_037141995.1. Taxonomy (GTDB): domain Bacteria; phylum Omnitrophota; class Gorgyraeia; order Zapsychrales; family Fredricksoniimonadaceae; genus Fredricksoniimonas. The sequence continues at coordinate 1,699 of JBAXBM010000138.1, read as the reverse complement.
GCGTATCCGCCAGGAAGCCCGATTGGGCGGGTTATTGCGCGCTCAGGCGGAACAGTTGTTGATGAGTCAAGGCGGCGCGCGGGAAATTGAAACAGCTTTTAATCCCGGCATGATGAACAGGCATGTTGAACCGCCGGAAGCCGTATCCTCATGGCCGCCGGAGATGTCTTCCGGCAGCCAGCCTGAGGCGCCCGCGCGCGCTCCGTCTTCGGCTGCGGCGCGTGTGTCTGAGCAAAATATGTTTTCGGGATTCGCGGCACGCTATGTCGAGGAACGGGAAGATACGTTGAAGGACCGCCTTGCCCGCGCCCGGCTTATCGGTACTTTTGCCTGCACCTATCATCTCTTTGAAGATGGTGACTCTTTGTTTGTGATTGATCAGCACGCGGCTCAGGAAAGGATACTTTTTGAAAGATTTTCTACCCAGGTTGCTGCCGGCAAGGTTGAGGTCCAGCGGCTTTTGGTGCCATTGGTTTTGAAACTTTCTCCCAGGGAACAGGTTATTTTCGAGGAATCCGGCGAACGCCTTGCTCTTTTCGGATTTGAAGCAACGGCTGCCGGGAAGGATACGATGGCGATACATACAGTTCCGGTTCTTCTCTCTCGCCCGGAGAGTGCCGCCCGCGCCCTTTTGTCCGATGACCCTGCATTGTCTTCAGATCAAGATGCCCTGGCACGCCGCGCGTGCCGCGCTTCAGTCATGGCCGGTGACCGGATGCGGGAGGCTGAAGCGCTGCATCAGATACAAGCGCTCATGCGGTGTGAAAATCCTTTCACGTGCCCCCATGGCCGGCCTGTTTTTATTGAACTGCGCACCAGCTTCCTTGACCGTCAGTTTATGCGGACGTAAAAGGTTGCGCGGAGTAAGCCAGGGTCTTTTTTGACGGTAAAATTGCGGCTGGGGGTTGTCAAGAAAGACGGCTATTGCACAATCCGGGTTTAACCATTGACAGTCTTTGTTAATTCCAAGACAATAGTAACAATTTACTATATGACAATAATATATTATTTATTTATCTTTTTATTCTCGGTATCTTTTCTTTCTGCCGCGCGGGCGGAACAGGAAAAGTATGCTTTGCCTTCACCCACGGCGGCCTCGATTACGCTCGGAGGGTCGATTATTGATGAGTTAGCTCTTAAGGATGCCGATATTTCCAAAGCCATTGAAATTATTGCCCAGAAGAGCGGGTTGAATATCATTGCCGGGAAAGGCGTTAAGGGCAATGTTTCGGTCTTTCTCAAGCGCGTGGATGCCCGTGAAGCTTTGCGCATTGTGCTGGAGTCAGGCGGTTTTGCTTCGGCCGAAGAAGGCGGGATTATCCGCGTTATGACCGGGGATGAATTCAAAGGCAGGTATGGATATGTTTTTGGCCAGGATATTGTTTCCAGGCTTGTCAAGGTTCATGTGTTGCCGGTACTGGATGCCGGCAAGATGCTTGAGGAAATAAAAAGCGCCCAGGGCAAGGTTGTGGTGAACGCGGAGGCCGGGACGCTTCTTCTCACGGATGAACGCCTTAAAGTCAAGGATATGGAGGCCTTATTAACGGAAGTTGATGTGCCTGTCACCACTGAAGTGATTACACTCAAGCATGTGATGGCTGAAGCCCTTGTTTCTGAGGTCCGCGGATTGCTTACCCGCAGTATTGGTTCTGTGGATGCCGATGCCAAGACGAATACGCTGACGGTTACCGATAGTTTG
>JBAXBM010000137.1:0-6302 GCA_037141995.1 Candidatus Omnitrophota bacterium | reverse complement strand
AATATTGATCTTGCTGCCTCCCGGTAATTGCAAAATCCGGTCAACCATTTCCTGGGCAGACTGCTTCACAAGCTTTTGCCCTTTGTAATAAGGGACGCCGATCCGCGCAAACAACAGCCTTAAATAATCATACACTTCCGTCTGTGTGGCGACGGTAGACCTGGGATTACGGCTGATGGTTTTTTGCTCAATGGAAATAGTCGGGCTCAGGCCGTCGATAGACTCAACATCCGGCTTCTGGACCTGGTCAAGGAATTGGCGGGCATACGCGGAAAGGCTCTCAACATACCGCCGCTGGCCTTCCGCATAAATTGTATCAAAAGCCAATGATGATTTCCCTGAACCGCTCAAACCCGTGACAACAATCAATTTATTCCGCGGCAATGCCAGTGAAATATTCTTAAGATTATGCACCCGGGCATGCTTAACAACAATATGATTTAATTCCATATACTTGGCACGTTCTTTAATGATGCATTAAAATAAGCCGTTACCTTGGGCCGCGTAAAATAATATATACCGGCAGCTGCAAATATGCCGTCAAGAATCCATCGGCAGACCACATTCATCCAGGTAAAAACTTCCAACGAAACAAGGCTGACTCCAGACGCATTAAAAAGAGGTTTGACATAAATATAAAAAGAAGAATAGGTATGACGTAAAGGAAGGGTCAAAATTGAAAAAATAAAAAGAAAAATAAGCCCCTTACGGCATATATTAACATGGAACAAAATGCCCACGCCGCAAACCAAGCCGGCCAGCCTTAACACATAAGACACAGCATAGCGGAAGGCCATTATGCCTTCAGGGACATCATGATTAATCATCTTATACTTGGCATAATGCGGTATGAGATGAATCTGCCATAAGGATGTCAGGACAAGAATCACCCCAAAAAACATCACTCCCCAAGGAACCCTTTTCATGATCACCCCCCGCCGCGCTGCCCCTTGATTATCCCGCAAAGAACAACCCCCACCGTCGATAACGACGGTGGGGGATATCCTGCAAGCATGCAGATGTCAAATCGGAGAATTTAACATTACAACCATCGATTGCAATATCTTACTTCTTTCCCTTCTTCGCCACCTTTTTCACAACCTTTTTCTTCTTGCCGCCCTTGACCATCGCAGCGGAAGAAATATCACCCTGCTTGTCGATAAAATAGAGGAACCCGGCTTCCTTCTTGATACCGACCTTGGCAACCTTCTTGGGCTTGCCGCCCTTCTTGTCGCCACGCGCCATTGCCGCGCTGGAAACGTCGCCGTCCTTGTCAATAAAATAAAGGAACCCCTTCTCTTTCTTAACACCAACTTTAGCAACTTTCTTAGCCATTATTATTCACCCCCTTTCATTGCGTAACCGTTTTATTGCATTTTAATCGGCGTCATCCCTGACACATCGCCGATAATATTCATAAAATTGATACCATGGCGCTATGTCCCTATCCGGATATTCTCAGCAAATCCTTTCAGCGTGCGTATCCCTGAAAGAACGGCAAGATAACTGGTTTTGGGATTATCCGGGCAAACAGTATTTTCCGTGCGCGTGGTCATTGATCCAAAGGCACCTTGCGCGAAAATTTCATGGCTGTTATATTTTGCCGATGGAGAAGCAATAATACGGACACGCAAGGCCACATGAGGCCCCGCCGCCAAAGCCACCGACGCAGCCACATTAATATTCTGAGGGAAATAACGTACCGCATCCATCACGCCGCCATCAAAAAGAACCGTATCCTTTTTTAATGCGTCAAGACGGATACCCTTCTCTTTAATATAATCATTCCCGGCAAACCCGGCCGGGGGCTTACATGATGTAAGCGTAAGCGTTTTTATCCCTGCCAATGCCGCGGCTTTCAGGGCATCCAGTCCGGCCACCGCCCCTGACGGCAAAAGAAGTGTTCCGGAAGACCGTCGCACCAGCGGGAAAAGTGAGGCATGATCCAATAACCTGCCTACACTCATGGCCAGGACACTTTTTCCTGCCCGCAATGATTTTTTAACAATATGCACCGCCGCTGATGAATTAACAGCTTCCACAATAATATCGGAACGATCAATCACATCGGCCATAGAACCGGCAACACACGCGGGAAGTTTAAGCGATTCAGCAAGAGTACCTGCCCGGACAAGGTCAATGTCATACACAGCTGATATGCTAAATAAATCCTTTTTTTCTTTCCGCATACTGTGCGCAATCCTTGACCCGATGGCACCGCAGCCAACAACCCCGATTTTCAATCCAGGCCGGACAAATCCTGATCTGTGTTTATTCAAATGGCTTTTCATCAAACCTTGACGACAATGTTATCTATCAACCGCGTTGAGCCGATCCGGACAGCAACCGCAATCAGGGTGTCACCCTCTATCCGTCGGGCTATTTGAAATCCGTCGAGCCTTATACATGCGACATAATCAATGCTAGCACCCGCTCCGTCGCAAATCAACTTTTTTATTGAGGAATTTATTTTCGGCACTTCACGCTCACCGTCGGCAATCATTTCAGCGGCATGGCAAAGCGCCCTGAATATCACCGAAGCACGGGTTTTCTCCGACGCAGAAAGATATGAATTACGGGAACTCATGGCCAACCCGCCCTCCTCCCGCAACGTCGGGCAAACTTTAACACAAACAGGAAAATTAAGATCACTCACCATCTTTTTCAGCAACGCCGCCTGCTGGGCATCCTTTTGCCCCAGATACATAACATCCGGCTGCACAATGTTCAACAGCTTGGAAACCACGGTCGCTACACCGCGAAAATGTCCCGGTCGAGACGCCCCGCAAAGGATATCCCCGATACCTTCAACCTCAACCCATGTGAGCGTTTTCATCTGAGGATACATTTCATCCGTAACCGGGACAAACAGAACATCTACTCCTGCTGACCGGGCCGCCAGTTTGTCCCGGGCAATATCCCGCGGATATTGCAATAGATCTTCCTGCGGCCCAAACTGTGTCGGATTAACAAACAAACTGACCACCGTCCTGTCATTATCCTTGACACTGGCCTTCATCAACGATATATGCCCATCGTGAAAATACCCCATCGTGGGCACAAACCCCACAGAGCGCCCTTGCTGCCGCCACACATCAACAGCCCTTCGCATCGCCTTGATTGTTGTAATTATTTTCATGTCCCGATCTTTCTTTTAACCCATCCGGAAAAACTCCACAAAAAATACGCAGGCCACATCAAAATAACAAGCCAGAATGCCGACCATTGCACATAATACACTATCCGGACATACCAACCATAATCACGAAACATCCCTTCCACGGGTTCATGGGCCTGCATCACCGCATACTGTGCCACGGCCCGCGCCTTTTGTTTGTCTGATAAAGCCTTGTACCCGCTCTTAGCCATGACAATTTCTGTTAAATATCTTTGTTTAAACCCCTCGTAAGCCTGCCGGGAAAACCACAACACCGCCAGACTAAAAACAAAAACCGCTCCTAAGAAAAAAAGAGTTCGTACCCCATAATTCTTTGTATCATTCGAACATGCAGAACTTTGAAATACAAGACGACGTATAAATCTCAGCACAATAAATACAGGATAAAAGCCAGCGGTCACCACAACCCCAGGCAAGGCCAGCGATTTTAACTGCGGTATGCGATCATCCCAAAGATAAGAATAATCCTCCGTTCCCAGACGCGAAAGCATTTCGTATAAAAATGGCGCGATTCCTTGAAAGAAAATAAACCATCCTGCCGCCGCAATTATAAAACTGAAAAATATCCCAATTTCCGCTATTACAATCCGGCTGAATTTATTATCCATGATGTTCCCCCGCTCCCATTACTTTCAACATCACTTTAACACATGTCACACAATCCAGAAAATCATGCCCCTTTCACTTCCCGCAACGGTGCCATCACAAAAACCCTTTCCATCATTCTGGGATGAGGGATAGTCAATTCAGGCGTATCGATCACAATCTCATCATAAAGCAAAATATCAATATCAATCGTCCGGGGCCCATCCTTTACGAGCCGAACACGGCCGAGCCAGGCTTCAATCATCTGGCCCGCGCTTAACACATCAAAAGGCAATAGATCTGTCTCTGCTTTAAGGACAGCATTCAAAAAAAGGCCCTGCGGGGGACCTCCCACAGGGCTTGTTTCAATAATCGTCGATAATTGCACGGCTTTAATACCCGCATCATCAAGGAGCCTGACCGCGTCATGGATATTCTTTGCGCGATCCCCTAAATTAGATCCCAGTCCAAGATAAACTGTTGCCAATCAGGGACTCCTTAATAAAACATTACACCAAAATCTTACCCATCCGCCTGACGGCCTCATGGATACGTTCAACCGGAAGAGTAAGCGCCATCCGGACATACCCTTCCCCGTACTTTCCAAAACCAACCCCGGGAGTTAACACAATATCCGCCTCATCCAAAAAAGCCTTACTACACGCCATGGAGTCCTGAAATTTTGACGGAACTTTAGCCCAGACATAAAATGCTGCTTTAGGCGGATCGATCTTCCATCCAAGAGCGCGGCATCCGTTAATCAGGGCATCACGCCGTTCCTGATAAACAGAACGCATATCTTCAATCTCCGCCGGATCCATCCGAAGGGCGGCAATCCCGGCATATTGGATCGCATTAAAGACCCCTGAATCCACGTTCGACTTGACCTTCGCCAATGCCGCCACTAACTGCGCATTACCACAGGCCCATCCCAGGCGCCAACCGGTCATAAAATATGTTTTCGAAAAAGAATGGAATTCGATGGCAATATCCCTGGCTCCCGGTATTTCAAGGATGCTTGGAGGTTTAATGCCGTCATAATATACTTCAGAATAAGCTAGATCAGAAACGATAATAATATTCTTTGCCGTGCACACACGCACCAGCTCCGCATAAAATTCCCTGTTCGCAACCGCCGATGTCGGATTGTTAGGGTAACAAACAATAATAGCTTTTACATTTTTTGCTTCTTCAATATCCGAGATTTTCGGTAAAAAATCATGGGACGCTTTAAGCGGCAAATACTGAATTTTCCCGCCGGCAAAAGCAACAGCGGCCTGATACGCCGGATACGCCGGATCTGTCAAAAGGACCTTCTCTCCTGGATTAATCACCGCTAGCGGAAAATGCGCCAGACCCTCTTTAGAACCAATGAGCGGATAAATCTCACGGGACGGATCCAGGTCAACACCAAAACGCCCTTTAAACCATGCCGCGATATCAATCCTTAATTGCGGTACCCCGGCGTCAAAAGGGTAGTGATGATTTTTCCCGTCTTCGATCGCCTTTTTCATAGCCTCTATGATAGGCTGATGTGTCGTCTGATCCGGATCGCCAACACCCAAATTAATCACGTCACGACCCTGGGCCAGGGCTTCACGCTTGGCTCTATCTATCTCAAGAAAAAGATACGGCGGCAACTGCTTCAAACGTTCAGATATTTCAATATTCATTGATCCATCCCCAGAACTTCACTCATATTAAACAAACCCTTGTCCTTTTTGGCAATAAATTTCGCGGCAAGCAAAGCGCCCTCCGCGAACATGCCGCGTGTTTTGGCATTATGACTGATCTCAATGGTATCAACACCGCTGTCAAAAATAACCTTGTGATACCCGACGACTTCCCCTTCACGCACAGACGCGATATCTGTCACTTTCTCATGCGTGACACTTTCAATGACTTCAGCCATGGTCTTGGCAGTTCCTGAAGGCGCGTCTTTTTTATGGACATGATGTGTCTCCGTAATAGACACATGGTACATCCTTAACGCCGCGGACATCTTCTTGAGCAGCCCAAAAACAAGATTGACACCAACCGACATATTGGTGGACTGAACAATGGCTATTTGCTCCGACGCCGCCGCGATCTCGGCGCGCTGGGCATCAGAAAGTCCGGTTGTCCCAATAACCATGGCGACCTTATATTTTAAGCAGGCGGCAAGATTCTTCATCGTCGGTTCTGGCAATGTGAAATCAATCAATACATCTGCCCCCTTGATGGCGCAGACATCCCGCACAATGGTGATCCCCTGCATCGATGACAGCACATCCGTCCTTCCCGGACTCTCAATGAGCGCAACGATCTGAAAATCTTTATCCTTAAGGGCAAGTTCCGTAATGAATTGCCCCATCCTGCCCCAGCACCCTGTAATAGCCAGTTTGATCATAACCCCTTTTATATGCAGCCCAAAGCCACAATTTTATTAAACAAGTTGATAATCTTTAAGGACCTTCCTGAGCTTGGCAAGATTCTCCGGTAGCATCTCACATAATGGGAGGCGCAATTTCGAAGAACACAGGCCCATCAAACCACTCGC
>JBAXBM010000136.1:0-6310 GCA_037141995.1 Candidatus Omnitrophota bacterium | reverse complement strand
GCATCGCGTCCGGAATATACCCTTGATAAATGACAACATAAATTATCTCAACAAGTTAAATGCCGCGCCGACGGCACAGTAAACAACAAACGTATACATAAAATAAAACGCGTACAATCGTATCTTAAGAATTCTCCGCAAAACGATCGCCGTTGGAATACAAACACCTGCTCCGGCCATTAAAAACGTCATCACGGCCCCAGGATTCATTCCTTTGGCAACAAGGGCATAACATATCGGAGCCAAGACAAAAATATTTGAATAAATCGGAAACCCAATAAGAGCCATCAACGGAATCGTTAGCCATAAGGGGTATTGATTCACCATCTCAATAAACTTCAGGGGAACGTAGTTATGAATAGCTCCCGCTATGACAGCGCCGATCAGTAACGGCACAAAGAGATCTTTGAACAACTTCCCCGCAAATGCGGCCGCCTTACAGCATGATGTTTTAAGCGTATCCTGCCCTTGTTCACAAGCAACCGCGCTTTTAATGCTCTCGTCAATGTCTTCCTCTAATTGGAAGACCTTAACTAGATATCCTCCAAGCAATGAAAGGACGATAACACTGCCAATATAATAAATCGTGAACGTAAAACCAAACAATGTCCCTATTAAGGCCGCACCCGTGACACTAAGAAGTGGCGACGCTAAAAGAAAAGATACCGCCACACCCGTCCTGATCCCCATCTGAGCCATGGTTGTGAAGATCGGAACCGTCGTACAAACACAGAATGGCGTAATAGCCCCGGTCAATGTTGCCACAAGGTATCCCGCCCATGGAATCTCCTTTTCCAAATTCGCCATGAACTGCTCGACAGGACACTTCCGCATAATCAATTGCGCCAAGAAAGCACAAAGAAGGAACATCCCGCTTAAAACCAGGAAAAATTCCAGAAAGTTAAGAACAAGATGCTTCATTCTTTATCCCTCGGCCACGATGCAGATTGTTATACACGCAAAACGGAATCATCTTCACATCGGGCCTAATAACATGAATACAGCACTTCATCACACGCTTAACATCAAAAGTGTATGGATCCATAAACGGCTTGATCACGATCCGCAACGCCTGGTCTTTCAACTGATCCAAAACCCCAGGCTTAAAGTTAATCCCGCAAACACAGGAGAAATCCTTAAGAATTTTACCGGCATTAAGACTGGCCGACGCCGACCAAAGCCCTTCCAGCGCCTTCTTAAGAATTCCCGCCGGCGACATAATGATGCGGTTGGACAAATAATCAAGATAACTACTAACATCAACCTTTCGCGTGATCGGCTCAACCTTGCCACCACGGATCAACGCATAGGTCAGGCTGCAGCATGTCGGATAAGAGCATGGAAGCGGAATAAAGTCCTTTGCCCCAAACATCCCCTTGGTTTGTATTTCAACGGCTTTAACCACATCCGGCAAAGTTAATCGATCCATAGGATCAAACTTAACCGCACCATTCACATAAGTCATCGGCTGGAATGTGATCCCGCGAATATAACGATTCTTGACCGCGAAATCTACGATCTTCCCAATATGACTATCATTAACCCCTTTTTCCAATGTCGTCACCAGCGTCGTTGGGATATGATATCGCGCAATCGCATCCAGCGCCTTCTGCTTCAACCCCCAAACCGCGGCAGAACCGCGTAACTTCTCATAAATCAAAGGATCAAACCCGTCAAATTGAAGATATAATTCAACACCTGTCTTCGCGACAGCCCGGGCAAAGTCATCATCTTGGGCAATCCTGACACCATTAGTGTTCAACATCACATGGCAAATATTCTTGGAACGGGCGAGTTCAATGATCTTGAACAGGTCAGGATGCAATGTCGGCTCACCGCCGCTGATTTGCAAGACCTCTGGGCTTCCTTCATAACTCACATACTTATTCAGCATGAAGTCAATCGTCGCCAGATCAAGATTCTTCGCCTGTCCATTGTTCTTTGCTGAAGACCCAGCAAAACAACCGCTACAAGAGAGATTACAATCTTCGGTAATCTCAATCACGGCCAAACACGTGTGCTGCTGATGATCAGGACACAAACCGCAATCATGCGGGCAACCATTCTTTATTTCTGAACCCAAAGCAGCCGGGACCTGCCCTGGCTTATTGAAAGCCAAACTATGACGGTAATACTCAACATCAGACGAGATCAGCCCTTCAAATTCTCCATGCTCCGCACAACGCTTGAACATGAATACTTTTCCATCGCGCACCCGTACCTGGGCATCGATCGTCTTCTTGCAGACAGGACAGATCGATCGTGTGAGTTCCAGAAATATATAATCCTTAATATTCGACATCAACGCCCCTTATTTCACAAATAATGATCGAAGTACAGCGCCACCAAAACCTAATGAACAGGTTCCAATGAACGCCGAAGGAATCAGGACAAGAATAATCAACACAATCGCCGTTAAAACCCCATTAGGTTTCCCGTAAAATTGAGAAATCAAACAAGCACTAAATACTATTATAACGCCAATAGCATACAATATACCGATGGTCGGCCAGGGATCTTTCGTCAAATGACTAAAGTTTACAAAAAAACCTGCAAGTAGCGGCACCGCTACAGTTGCCAGTATCAATTTCGATAATGTATTCATCGCCAGCCTCCTTTTAAATGATTCCCGGAAAAAGCATTCTTGTTCTTTGTGAGTACTCTTCATATCCGGGTAAAGCGTGTTTAAGCATTTCTTCTTCTTTCCCTGACCGCAAATAATATAGATACGCGACCACCGGCGTAAATATTATGATCATCACATTAGATGTAAGCAGCCCTGAGCCAAGAACAACCATAATCATAAAGAAATACATCGGATGACGCACATACTTATACGGCCCCCAACACACCAATGTATGCCCTTCTTTGATCGCCGCTGAAACGGCCCAATTCTTGCGTAAATACGCGATCGATACCATATAGCCAACTGTTCCTGCCAACATGAGCAACGCCCCAATCAACTGCACAATGAAAACAGGCTGAAAACTGCCCACGATGTGCCTGACTGAAAACCATGCAAACACGATCACATACGGCGCAATGACCAGCATCGTTGCCATAACGCCACCGACCTGCTTCACGCGTCCCTTAAAAATGAATTGCGCTATGAGAGCAACCCCCAACAATCCTACCCAAATACTTTTGAAAATAATTTCAGCGACAGCCTGGGGCATTTATGACCTCACCCCACGCAACAGTTCAAGATCATTTTGAATCTTCATTTTCATCTTCATCTTTATCTGCATTATCAAATCAAGGTTAGAAGTTCGCCACCAAGGCCTTATTAAATTATATAAACGATATTTTTTATTCAAAACAATCTTGCCTTTTTTATATATAATTATTACATCCAAGCCTTGTGTTATCCATAAATTTCTCCCCTGTGCATCCCCCCAAAAAGAGCCCCCTAATGGAAATATAAAGAGTAGAAAATCTTCCATGTCGACTTTTTTGTCAAAAAACCGCATCGTTAAACTCATTTGCAAATCTGCCTGAACTGGATCCTTTACAAGAAGATATCCCTCTCGCGTCAACCAAACAGCTAGATCTTCCTGTAGGCCAACACAAGAATCCTCTGATACCGTCGAATACGCATGGGATACATTACATCCAATTAAATTAACATAAATCGATCGCAGATTCTTATCCATTATTGGCCCTAGCTGCCCGGATTCGGATTCATGCGCTGTAAAAGTCAATGTCGCACACCCGCTGGCTACAAAATAGAAAACAACACATAAAACCCCTATAAACAGCATCAACAACTTGGGTTGTTTCATTGTTTTGTTCCTTTTTGATAAAACCATTCCCCGGCAAGAAAAACAAAGGCCACACACGCAATGAACTGCGCCATGCTGAAGTTCAAGACCCCCGGCACAGCATCTCCCCGCAAGAACTCAACCCAGAACCGAAAGAAACAATAACTCAACAGAAACAATTTGAACAAACGACCATCTTTTACAATTCGTTTGCGAACACGCCACAGAACAATAAAAAGAGCAAAACAAAAAATCGCTTCGTAGATCTGCGTCGGATGAACGAGTTTCCCGTGAGCCTCAATTCCCCATGAGAAATTCGTCGGACGACCATAACAACAACCGTTCAATAAACAACCAACGCGCCCTATAGCTATCCCCAAGGCAAGTCCAGGAGCAAAAAGATCCCCTGTTGAACGTTCAAATTTTACAATCTTCTTGGCAATCACCGTCCCAATATATCCGCCGATCAATCCACCAACCAGTGTTTTACCTCCAACTTGGGGAACTAAAATATCATACGGATGATGGGTAAAATACTGATGGTACACAAATACTGCTGACCCAAGCTTGCTTCCAATTAAGCCTCCCAATAAAGATCCGAAAAGAATCCACAATAACGGCTCTAACGGATATTTCTTCCGTTTTGCTTCAAGAAAAAATAAAGAAAAAGCAACACCATACCCCATCGAATTAAAAATACTATAAAAAATCGCGCCAGTAACCATTTCTTATCTCACCAGGGTTATAGAAAAAGCTCGGAACATTTCTATGTCCAGAGCTTTTTATTACTTTTTAAAGATTAAAATTTCTTTACCATATATCATCAAATTATCCAATGCGCAAAGGTTCATCCCCGTTCTCTTTCTTACCCGGCTTAACCACATGCTTCACCGCGACATGCTTGACGCTGGCCAAAACTGGCTTTTTGATATTCGCGACAACCGGCGCCGCTCCCTTTCCTGAATCAAATATTTTGAATTGCGCGACCATATTAAGCAGGGCTTCGGCTTGAGAAGACATTTCCTCTGCCGATGCCGCAAGCTGTTCAGACGCAGACGCGTTGGACTCAGTGATCGATATGTTTTGTTCCTTTGCCGATGTGGCCGAACGCTCCGCCAACTGACGAACTTCATCCGCAACGACCGCAAAACCTTTACCGTGTTCCCCGGCACGGGCCGCCTCAATCGCCGCATTCAACGCGAGAAGGTTTGTTTGATCAGCAATGTCCGTGATCAACTCTACCGCCTCAGCCATTTGCTTGGACCCCTTTTCAATTGTTGCGCGCCGTCAGCGATTTGCTGGGAAGCCGATGAAACTTCTTCTGTCGCGGCCATAAGTTATTCCGCAGATCCGCGGATCTGAGCAACCACACCAGATAACTTTTCCGCGAACCCATCCATCGCCTTGCCCATGATGCCCAATTCATCCGCGCGATCCATCTTCAATCGTTGGGTCAAATCATATTCCGCCATATACCCCATCACATCAACACTCTTGACCATCGGTTGTGTTAATGATGCCGTCAAGTAAACTCCTGCGATAATCGCCAGAATAAACTCAATAATAGTCACAAGAACGTTGGAACATCTTTACCATAAAAAAATGACGTTGCTGAAAGGCACAAGAAAAATAGCTGACCTTGCCATAAAATCTTTTCATCTTTGAGTAATTGGTTCCGCAAAATATCCATATGATCGCTACTCCGCGAAAGAAACACCAACAGGCACCCTACTCCAACAACCAAATATTATGCTTGAAAAAAATATTAGCCAAAAGCGTTAAGAACTTTATTTTTATTGCATATTTAGATCTGATAAAACGTCTAAGAATATTTTTATACGACAAGTACCCCGTGAAATATCCGTAGCCCAATTTTGCCAAATCTTCCGGAGTAAAATTATTTGATTTATAAAGACCTCGGATAAAAGGATCCTTCTCTTCCAGCCACCAATCATTATCAAGCAAAAGGCCTTTTTCTCTTAACTCATTATAAATAACCGTTCCGGGATATGGAAACAAATTGCTGATCGTTGATACAAATAATGGATACGAATTAATAAAATCAAAGACTTTTCGCGCATTCTCTTTCGTATCTCCCTCATATCCCACGACCGCACCCGCAGATACCGTTATCCCGTTTCTCAAACAATTGTCAATGATCCGCGCGTACGCTTCAGGCCCCGCGTTGGATCTTTTCCCCATTTTTTCCAGTGTCACGATGCTGGTAGATTCAAAACCAACAAATAAATTCAGGCACCCACTTTTCTTCAATAATCTTACAAAATCTTCATTGAAAAGCGCTTCGATATTGACCTGCCCCATCCATATCTTTTTTAACGGGATCATTCTTGTATACAACTCGTTCCTGTATTGCAAATTACTGCTGACATTATCATCAGTAATATAAATAATCTTTGTCCTTAAATTCCTTATTTCGTCAATAACCTCATCGATCGGCCGAAAAACAACCTTTTGTTTATAAACTGCAGCTAACGCGCAAAAATGACAGTTGTTATAACAACCACGACTCGTCTCAACATGCTGTATCG
>JBAXBM010000135.1:0-6412 GCA_037141995.1 Candidatus Omnitrophota bacterium | reverse complement strand
GAGTTGCATATTGCTGATACGCTTGATGCCGGTGCCGGCTTGTGCAACCTCGAAAGTAGTAATGTTGATGTTGTTGGGAACAAGTCGGCTAATTTAAGGGAGCTGGCTTTGATGGACGGTATTTCAATTCCTAAAGGTTTTACTGTTAAAACCGCGGTCTTTGAGACATATATTAAAGGTTTAGGCCTTCTCGAGTCAATTCGTGAATTGGATAGTCTATCCCGGGAATGGGCTAGGACGGAAGAAAAGTCGCCCGAGCGGGCTAATATTGAGAAAAAACTGGATGAATTGTCAGAGAGGATACGGTTACGCATTGTGAACGGTGACGTGGACCTGGTAACACAACAGGAGATCGTCAGTGCCTATAAAGCTTTATTGTTGGAAGGAGAGAATGGCCTGGTTGCGGTAAGATCTTCGGCCACGGCAGAGGATATGCCGAAGGCATCTTTCGCCGGGCAATATACGTCGTTGCTGAATGTTCATGGCGGGCACGATTTGATTCAGGCTGTCAAGGCGGTATGGGCGTCGACTTTTAGCGCCAATGCTGTTAAATATAGAAATCAACATGGCCTGAAACATGAAAAAACAAACATGGCGGTCCTTATCCTCGAGATGGTTCAGGCGGAAACGGCGGGCACGGCTTTTTCTGTTGACGTTCGTACGGGGATGCCCATGTTAATGATCAATAACACCTATGGTTTAGGTGAGGCTGAGGTTGCCGGCAAGGTCAGTTCTGATACATGGATCGTTGACCCCATTGCTATGACGGTGCTCAGCAGGCAGCTTGGTTCGAAAAGTATTCGGATGATTTATGACGAAAAGAAGGAGGCTAACGTCGATGTGGAGAATTCGCCCCAGGACCAGGAGCGATTTGCCATAGATACGAAGGCGGCTTTAGCTATTGCCGGAAAACTGAAGATCATCCATGATCATTTTCTAAAAAAGAAAGATGTTAAATTTGTTGATATTGAATATGCCATAAGAGCCAACGGAGATATTGTTCTGTTGCAGGCGCGTCCGGCTACGTCAGGAGAAACCAAGCTGGCGATAGTCAATCAAAAGAGTTTGAAAGCTTACGAGAAAGAGAAAAAGACAAATTTCCCGGTCATTTTGCAAGGCGGGATTACGGGCGCTATAGGAGTTGTTACAGGCGTTGTGCGAGTTGTGAGTTCTCTGGAGGAGGCGCAGGACAGGATTAAACCTGGAGATATTCTTGTCACAGCCAATACGATGAGTTATTGGGAAAAGGTCATGGGTGTGGCTGGAGGGATGATTACATCAATCGGAGGACCTGGCAATCATACCGCGGTTGTCGCCAGAGAAGAGGGTAAACCTGCCATTGTTGGTAATGGTCAAGCAATAGATGTGTTGAAGGCGTATGACGGCAAGGTGGTCACAATCGATGCCTTGCTCAAGAAAGTTTATCTTGGGGTGATACCTCAAGAGTGCATATTGACCCCAGCATCTCCTGATGAGATCCCGACAGAATATGGCGGGTTGGATAATGTTTCATATGAGGAGGCCTGGGAGGGCGCCACAAAGGTGAAACAGACGATTCAGGACCCGGACGGTAAACAGTGGATGGGCAAGCCAAATGAAAGAACGAGCCGCTTTTTGCAGGAGGTTCACCGGAGCAGTCATAAATGGATGGCCAGCGTTGCGGGATTAAATGTGCCTGTTGACCGTGTACAGAATGAAGTTTATCAGACATACAATCCTGATATTTATGGCTGGAACGTATCTTTAAGGAGTTGGACACTGGAACAGATAGAAGAAATGTACGGAGTTTGGGTACAAACGATAAATGATTATGGGTACAACACGCAACGGCTTGAGATTAATGAGGGTTCAATCAGGTCATGGATCGAGTCATTTATTCATTTGAATGGGATCATGAACCTCGCGTTTCCGCTAAATCAGGTTACAGCCGGATGGAGAGAGCAGGCATTTGCTAAGAAAGAAATTAAAGAGCCATATCTTTCTTTGGTCAGGGCGGCATCGGGCCAGTTCAGGGAAACGCTGGCCAATGAAGATTTGCGAGAATATTCAAAGCTTTATGAGATTTTAAAGAAAGAAGCCGAAAGTCATGGTTCTTTGCCGTCTATCCTGCAGTATTTAATAGAAGGTGAAACGGATTTTGCCTTGGAACGATTAAAAGCGAAATACCCTGAATTTTACAAGAAAATGGAAAACTATATTAACAATTTTAGAGTTACTAATGAATTTGCCTTGAGTATGACCGCTCTATTGCCGTGGGGAAGAATTGCACGGAATCTTTTGAAAGATTTGCGGAGTGAAAGAAAGATTGCAGTTAGCGAGCCAAGTTTTGAAGAATTCTATCCTGAGGACAAGAAATTTGGCAAGGTAGTACGTCTTTCTGCGCTTTCTGCAAAGCTGAAACAGGATTCGCATCACTTGAAATTTCGTGGCCAGCGACGATTTATGCAGGTAATACGGCCATTCGGTGATTTTTTAGTTAGCAAAGGCGAGATCCGGGAAATGGACGAAATGTTTGATCATGAGCCAGAATGGCTGCTTGCGATGCTCAATAAATATGACCGTGATGTGGATTTTAGGTTGCTTAAGATTGCCAAGAGTTTTGATTTCAGGCCTTACCGCTTATACGCTGAGCACAGCCTGATGGCTGGTCAGGATATAAGATCTTTGCGGCTAAGAGGAGACATTCACAGTGTACAAAAACAAGCACAGGATTGGGGATTGCCAACGACATATTTAAGAAATTTGAGCACGGCATACGATGAGGCGGTGCAGATATTTTCGAAAAGGCATCCTGGAGGTGCCAATGTATGGACGGCAAAGCGCTGGCAGTTAAGAGGGAGTGATCTTCGCAGTAAGGCCTACCTGGTGAATTATTTTCTGCATGATTTTGCAATGAACGCTGATCAAACTAAAATTCATGGCTTGGTAGCCGCATGGACTGATCTCGATGAAATCTTTCTTTTTATGGGATTGTCAAAGGAACAACAAGCTGAATATTTGACAACGGCACTGTACGGTAGTGAAAAGCCAAACATGGCGCCGATGACATTAGGCGGAAATTATTCTTTGATTGATCTCTTTGATTCTCTCGAGGCATTGCATGAAGTCCTTCAGCTGATGGTTCACCGAGGAGATCTAAAGCCTGGTGATCTTGTGCGATGGGAGAATGCCTATGTGAAGCGTGATGGTGTATCCCAACTAAGGGAAAGTTTGAATGTGGTGGCGGGTGATAAGGGCACGCAACGAGATCAAGAATTACTTGGCTTGTTGGAATCCAATTTAATATATTTGTTTGAACTTTGGCGCGATCGGAACCCGGACAGAGACGCACAGGGTTTTTACACGGACTTGTGGGAGGAAGCAAAAAGGTCAGGCGTCGCGCCTGTTGTAGTTGTCTTAGGCAGTGTGAATTTAAAGCCAGAGAATGGGAGTGCGGCCGATAAAGTGTTATTCGATAAAAGAGCGCCAATTCCTTCTCTGGGGTCGACACCAGTCAGGTATACGTACATCGGCGGAGGGGGGTATAACGCGACAACAATTGGTCGCAGCGTGCATTATGTCATGAAAGAAAAGGGCATCGGCAGCGCAGGCTATGAGAGCGTTAACATTGTTTCGCCATTCGATACTGGCGGTTCTTCACAAAAGGACGCTGATGCGGTTCGTTTGAAAACCGGGCTACAGATTATGTCACCGGGGGACATGATGTCTGTAATGTCATTCTTGACAGTATCCGACCAACATTTGTTTTCAGAAGAAGATGAGATCGGCCTCAAGAGCTCAAAACATAATCCCTGGGATGGGGAAGCCATCATGGATTTGCTTTTTACATACACAAACCGTGTTACAGTGCCAGAGGATAGCAGCCTTGAAAATGTGTTGGATCAAAGGATCCGTAAAGTGAACGCTGATTCAAGCCTTATTAAGCCGGATAATTGGCAGGAATTTGTCGTCAATCTAAAATACGCGGCAAGAAGAATTGACAAAGAATTGATTGAAAAGGGTTTTTTGCCGGGTATCCGTGATGAGCATACAAGTGTTCAGAACCTGTTGCTTATGGCGTTTTTCTTAGCACATGACATGGATTTCCCAGCTGCGTTGAGAGAGACGAACAGAATGCTTGGACTAAGAAAAGCGTTGGCCATTCCTGCCAGCTTTGAAGAAGCCGTCATGGTGATGCGTCTTCAAACAGCCGATGGCAATACGAAAAGGGAAATTGTCGGACATTTGAACATAGTTGACGATAGAAGTAATTATGCAGATGCGAACGGTGATAATGAAGCAAGATCATACCAGCTTTTTTATAGAAAGAAAGCGGGTGTTGGCCGTGACAAAGAATCACTGGCGGTTCCTATGCTGCCAAGCGAATATCCCAAAGCTAGCCCCGATGCTGTCAGTGCAATTATTAATACGCGTCGTGCCGTTCTCATGGGAATGGGCAGCCCTTTTGACAGCATGCTTGCCAATTTATTGTTGAAGGATGTTATAACTGCTTTAAAAGTTAAGATCAAAGAAGGTGTCCCTTCCATATATTTCCCCAAAGTTCTCCATGAAACGTCTTCAGAAGGCCTTAGTTTGAAAGAGGTCTTAGAATTAATGGAAAGGTCTATTCAGGCAGCGCTTGAAGACGAATCATTCCGGATTGAAAGCATTATCAGTCATGTTGTCAAGTTGATGTTCCACAGGATATGAAGGATGAATATTTTGCCCAACTTAAGAATAATCTTGGAAAGTATCTTAACGGGCAGGGCCTTCAGCAATTGACGACGGCTAAGAATTTGAGAGAGGTAAAAGAATTAATAAGGACTCGAACAAATTGGAATGAAGAAACGGTACGCAAGGTGCAAGAGGGTTATATAAAAATTACAAAAATGGTTCCAGGAGATATTTTCGAGTTTAGTGACGAGGACTGGGATTTTATTAAAGCGCGCGGAATAAACTTAATTGTTCCAATGGATGACGAAAGGAAGAAATTGTACCGGATTTGGCAGCAGAAATTGATTTATAGCACAAATCAGGTAGTCCGACTTGCCGATCGTATTGTTGGTGGCGTGCATCCTGATTCTGCGATGTCGTCATCAGGATCAACAATGCTCGATGAAAAGACGTTGAACAGTATAGTTGGCGTTGCCGGAGATGTTTTAAGAAATTTTATGAGCGACTTGGTTACTTATGTTGAAGACCCTAAGAATTCACCATTCAACGATTTGACGCAGTTCGATAATTTGTGGATGGAAGTGAGGCGCTTTAGAGATGCTCCTGAGGAATTCACGGATGAAAAACTTTTAAATCGTCGGGATGGCATTCCCCGCATTGAAGTTCGTGGGAAGGAAGAGGGAAGTACATTGGCCTCGCAGGTGGTTGTTGTTGGCATCCCAGGGAAGTATCGCAGAAAGGCCATGCAGTTGTTGGATGCCGTTGAAAGTGATGAGGGACTCGTCATTGAGAGTGGTGGCACAATGGCGATTGAGGTTAAGAAGAGTGGGGTAAATAAAGCGCTTCCTATGGGGTATGTGGGAAGGCATTTTGATGAGATTTTGGACAGGATAGGTTATACACCGGGCGAATATATTGATGCAAGAAAGACAAGATCCATTATTTTCTCTGATGGCGATGGAACTTTATACAGAAAGCCAGGGAAGGATGGGAATCCGACGCTGAGTGAAAGTCCTGCGGCAGAAGAACTTGTCGAGTATCTTCGGGCTGGCGGCATCTATATGATTAATACGGGTAATGATTTGCGTTTAACGGTTGATCGCCTTTTGGCAAACAATGCCATTCCTTCTGATCTTCGTCATCGCCTTTTGATATGTGGTAATGGTGGTTCGGATATTGTTGGCGTGGATGAGAAGGGTGGGCTGATCAGATTCCCGGAATATAAAGAGAATGCCCTTAGAGAGTTTTGGGGTGCGTCTAATCTGGATGACACAAAAGGCATGGATTTTATCTATATTGGGGACGATGCCGATGAACAAGGGAGTGATTTTATTGCGTTTAAAAAGGCCGGCATGGGGCGATCTATAACAGTAGCCAAAGAAGAAATTGGTGATATCCCAGCAAGTCTCCGAGAGAACTATATCGGGGGTCTTGAGTTTGGGACAAAGACTTTCTTAAAGAACGTTATCAGGCAAGCAAAAATGAACCCGCATCAACGGCTTTTTTCAAAGCAAACGATTAAAGATATTGTGCGTCATTCAAGAAATGATTCGACAGCATTGGATCAAAATCAGTTAAATGATATTGTTAATGAATTTATTTCGCAAGTTAATGAGTGCCGATCTGGTGGAACAAAAACGTCATTGGCCGTGGAGCCATCGTATTTCAAGAGTTCTTCAGGAAATGAGCGCGGCGATTACATCGCCGTCGATTGGGGAGGAAGTAATTTGAGGGTCATGCTTGTTCGGTTAAGACCAGG
>JBAXBM010000134.1:0-6529 GCA_037141995.1 Candidatus Omnitrophota bacterium | reverse complement strand
AAACATGGGCGAGGAGGGAATTGAACCCTCAAGGCCTTTCAGCCAAAGGATTTTAAGTCCTTCGTGTATACCATTCCACCACTCGCCCGTATACATTCCATCAATGTACGCACTCAAAGCGTTTGGCATGCCTCGGCTGCGAGTTCAGAAACCAAGCTTTCCATAATCTACTTTTGGAAAAAGCTGTTTCTGCTGTCTGAGCAGACAGGTATGCCACACGCGGCAATCATTAATTAATGACAATATTGGAGGCGCGGACCGGATTTGAACCGGTGCATAGCAGTTTTGCAGACTGCTGCCTTACCACTTGGCTACCGCGCCATAGATTTCAAAAGATCAATAACGGTCCTGACGATCACATCAACATCCGCCAGGGCGCCCTGCCCCGTCACGCCACACGCCAGACGAGAATTTTCTTTGGGCGCAACAAATTTTATACCCCGCGCTGCCAGCCGGGCCATATTTTCCTGAACAATCGCACTCGTGAACATATCTGTATTCATCGCCGGCGCCATAATAACCGGCGCCTTGGTCGCCACAGCCGTGCAACACACCGGATCATCCGCTATCCCCGCCGCAACCTTGGCAAGGCAATCCGCCGTCGCCGGGGCAATCAAAAAAATATCAGCGCGCTTAGCCAGCGCCACATGCGCAATATCCCATCCGCCGTCGCGCACAAACATGTCCCGATAAACGGGTCCCCGGGAAAGAACTTCAAATGTCAGCGGTGTGACAAACTTTTCTGCAGCCGGCGTCATGACCACCACCACATCACACTGCTCATCCTGCAAACGGCGGACAATATCCCCCGCCTTATACGCAGCAATACTTCCGGTTACCCCCAAAACAACGCACGGCTTGGGCATCGTATCACGCGGCGTGTTTCGCTGCCTTGGCCGCTTTCTTCATGATATCGGAAGCTTCTTTGGTCATCACGCGCCCGGCGATAATTTCGCGCATGGCCGTTGTGGCAGGCTTTTCATTGATCGACGCATCAATGAGCTTGGCCCCGCCATCACCGATCTCAAGCGCGCGCGCCGCCACCATGCGAACAAGCTTGTACGAACTAAATGCCGCGCGCGGCAATAAATCTTCCAACGGTAAATAAGCCATTGTACCCCTCCCCCATCACCTTTTTAACCTAAAGAATAGCTCTGATATATAACACACCCCGGATAAAATGTCAACGTATCCCGACGACCTTCAATTCCCGCGACAGGATCGCGGCTAATTGCTTGAAGGCTTCCGGCAGGATGTCGTTGACAAGCACGTGGTCATAACGCGGGGCGAGCTCGATTTCGGCGCAGGCGCTCCTTGCACATCAATGCATAAAAAATATATTTTCCCCGAGCCTTGACAGCACGCAGGCGAAATTCTAACCTGTTTCTCTTTTATCGACAACTGCCGACATGCCCAAAAATCCCGCCCAATCTTGTACAGGCTGACTATCAATAATAACCGGCTCAAGGCCCGGCGCAAATTGATACTTTTTCATAACAGCAGGATCCATCGTAAACGTTATGCTGGGCCTATCAGACTTTGTTTCCAAGCGAAGCTGCTCCGGCCTCAGGTCAATACCGCCCGTTTTTGATTTGTTATTATCTTGAAGCAAGCTTTCCGCAGAATCTGAAAAATGAATTTTTCCGCTAACAACAAATGTCTCCCCTTGATATGTCACAGACGTCACCAGTGTCCAGTTCGTGGGAACCTCTGCAATCAAATGCAGGTCATAATCCAAAAACAAAACACTCGCAGAGGATTTTATAATAAATCCCCAGGGGCGAATAATATCATCGACAGGATTAAATACATTGTTCATATCAATTTCTTCAGCATCAATCCCTGGTCTTTTTATAATTAACGACCGGTATCCCGTTCCCACCTGCATAGACCATCTTTCCTTAAAATCTTTATCCAACATAACCCGTCTATCCAATGAAGAAAGCAGGAAACCACCGGCAACCTCATCAATACGCTCCACATTAGAATATGCGCCAAGCTGCCAATGCTTTTCTTCATTTTCCTTCCATATCCAGGTTCCAAAATCATGACTGAATATAATGCCCTGTGACGTTTCATGAATAGAAGACACATCACCTAGTTTGCGAACCACTTCCAATTTATCATTTAAAAGAACACAGCCTTCAGCCCCCCCCATAAAAAGGCCTCTTGATGTTTCTTTTAACCACTTAAAATGCTTACGACCTAAATGTTCCATCGAAATCAATTCATGCCTGTCATTTAATAAAAAAATCCCATGTTCACTATCAATGAAAATCCCCTTCGACACCCTGATCATCCTAAATATAGCTCCCACCGTAGTACTCAACATTATTCTCAATTGAAGAGCGCTATCAAAAAGAACTAAACCATTCTGACCACCGACAAGAATTCCTTCTGCTGTTTCACAAATATCGAAAATGCGACCAACGGGAGATGTCGTCACGTTAACGGGTCTCATGTTTTTATCAAAAATAACAATATTAGCTTGGCTATAACCCACAACACCATGGGCTGTTTCACGGTAGCTCTCCGGCAAGAAACTTATCTGCGCAGAAAACATATGCCGCCACTTTAAATCAAAGACATCGACCCCGCCATTATGATCTATCGAAAGAATCTTCTTAAAATACGAAACCACACGCACTGTTTCCTGACCCATATATTTTAAATCAACATCCACAGATACCGACATCTCTGGCCCCCCTGCAAAATGCCATGCCGATTCTGTTGCCATTGCTTTTGTCAATAAATCCCGCATCGCCTCCTCTTGCGCGGTTCCTCTTAAAGCTTTCCAAATTTGGTTACCATAAAATATTCGATCTCCCACGTCCCAATTATTAATTGTAGATGTATATAAAGCGAAAAGTTTTGCTTGCGCCTTTATTCTTTGATAAATAATAATCTTTTTCTGAATATTTAATAACTGTCGCCCGTCGTCCTCTCCTGACAAAGAATCTGCCAATGCTTCCAACTTACGAAGATCGCCGCCTTGTGACATATATTGATCCATGAATTGATTCAGCCTGTTTATTCCCGTATCCGACTCAATCATTAACAGTAAAATATTTGTAGCGACTCCAGATCTGCCGGCAAACATATTTATCACGAAATCTACGATCATCCGGTCATCATTATGTAATAAAGAAATAATATCTTTTTCTTTGTCCATGGCTCCAATTTCAATAAGAATTTTTTGTGCTGTTCTTCGAATCATTTGTGCTGTAGAAGCTTGCCCAGTATATTGTTTTGAAAAAGCAATAATTCGCAATTGTCGATAACACAATAATTTTATAAAAAGATCCTGTTCCTGCAGTCGTTGCAAAACCTTCCCCTGTTTCGACAAGTTGTCCGGAATACCTTCGAAATAATCCAGCAAACAAAGGAAAATCTTTTGTTGCTGTTCAGGGCTCTTGTTGCCCTTAACGGCTGTAACAAGAGAATCAACAAGCTCCTTGCGTTCATCCCAATTATCAATCATCCCTAAGAATGACATAATATCCTTGGCTGTTGCATCAGAAGATACCAGGGCATTTAAAAATAGACGCCGTGCATGATGCGTGACCCAGGAAGAATTCCAATATTGACTCAAATTCATCCATAGCACACGATGCTTAACTAGCTCATCATAAAAATCATGTCTTTGCACATTTAATCCTTTGCCCTGAACCATCTGACCTATAGGCGTTACTGCCAACCACACTGAAAGCCCATCATCATCACGCATAGGCCATAATGCTTCCACCCAACCCCAGCCACGCGCGCGCAATATCTCAAGAATTTCTTTCATATCCTTACTGTCCGCCCTGTCGCCTTGTAACTTGCGAATTTCGTTAATCAATCCCCACACCAACCCATTAACTTGATCGACTGTTTCAGCTTTAGAAATCTTCTGACGAATAAAATTTATAGGATCTGACTCATACCCGCCAGATTCCTGATGCATACGATAAATATTCCCAAAACCACGCTTTTCATATGCCCAACGCACCTCATCCTGTAAAATATCGGCATCTTCGCTTGATAACGTTCGCCACACACCCCAGCGTGGATGAAAATATAACTTAATAAATATGGCTTTAGCCAACACATCCTTTCCAAAAACACGATCCATAAAACACATCAACTTCCAGTCATACTCAGGGGAGCGTTGCTCGCCAAGCGTCACGGGTAAAGGAAGTCTCAATAGATTAATTTCAGTAACATGTTCAGCGGCGTATTTAACTAAAGCATATTGCATATGCACATACTGCCTCAAAAGATCCATATTGACATCACGTGCCTGATGATACGTCGGAGGAAGATGGTACCGGCCTTCTATTTTGTTAACTCTAAGATTCATCATGCCCCGTTTATACAACCAGTCTGTAGCAAACAATGCCTCCGTCGGAATTCTTATATCTGGAGACGGAAAGTCATTCGATTCAAAGACCGCCTTGTGCCGCGTGGTTCGCCACAAAACCCCCTCAAGCACCTTAAGCAGCTGTGAAAAGGCAAGGTGCTGCAAGTAACGATTAAGCGGGTTAAAATTAGTATTAATATGCATCGAGGTAATATGATTAAAAAAACTGTTATTCTGTAACGCTTTTGACAACTCCGCCTTTAATTTTCGCCAATTATTTCCTAAATTAGGATAAAATGGGGTTGTTATTTCCATCTGATCCCCACCCGCAGCGCTCGCTTTCCACTGATTATCCAAATTAACCGCTTTCAAATGCTTCTCCAGCCCGTTCTTCGCCTCCGCGAATGGATAATCCGTTGACATTTCAAATTCAAAACCCACACCATATTCTTCTGCTGCATATCCCTGAATAATCCCATTTTGCGTCAGCATTGGTGTACGAAGTACTTCATCCTTCAGGCGACCAAACGCCTCTGGCCCCATCGCTTCAATGCCACTTAATTTTTTCCAAACAGTGGCTGCATATTGCCGTAATCCAAAACCATCTTTTTGTGAAACCAGTTGCTCATATTGCCGCAGGATTTTCTTCCCTTTAACAGTTCCTTCCTGCCCATAATAAGCGACTTCAGACACAATTTTTTCAGCAACCTCACGCGAAAGACTTTTCAAGCCAACAAAAACAATGATTTGCAACATTTGATCTTTTTGAAAAAATGTAACATCTTTACTTTCCAAAAAAAGCCTGGCCGCAACCATAGCGCCACTTTGACCTGATTGTTTTAATCCGGCATGACGTCCAAAACTATAACCATTCAACAGCATTGCCAATAACACACTGCGACTATCATCTGTCATGGATTCAAAATGGGTCAATAACAGCTGCTCCAATGCCTCAAGAATTACTGGCCATTCCTCTAATAAAGCACGATCGCGCTTAAATTCTTTAAATACATCTTTATCTCCCTGGATCGATAAAATTTCGGTTGTTTTTAGCAAGATGTCCGGATCTAATAATCGTTGTTCTTGGCCACTCAATTTATTTTCAGCATATTTGCGCTGAACATATTCCAAATAACGAATAAACGAAACCTCAAAAGACTTAATCATGGCTTTTGTTTTTTTATCGCTGTCATTTGTTTGAATCCGGCATGTGAACATCAAATCATGATACTCCCTAGCCCACATCTCAATCTTTTGTTCGGCATCACCCCCATCTTGCAATCCTCCCAGCGCCCGCATCAGTTGTTGCGTCAACTTATCTGTTATCCGCCCATTTGACGTCTTTGCCTGCGATGCAAGATATGTTGTTCGTAAATTCAAAACCTCCTGTAACCAATCAACCCGTTCTTTCGCCGTTGTCAAAGAAACCTTGGCCGGCTCTATGATCTTGGCCGCCAATTGTCGCAAGTCCGGACTAACCGACCCTAAGGGGATTTCCTGTCGAATAATATCCAAGAAGTCTATCGCCAGTCTCAACGTCGCCGCTTGCGGTGATTCCGGGGATAAGGCTCCCACCTTCCGCTCCAAGGAAAAACTCGCCTGTTCTAAGGCTAA
Organism: Candidatus Omnitrophota bacterium; assembly: GCA_037141995.1. Classification (GTDB taxonomy): domain Bacteria; phylum Omnitrophota; class Gorgyraeia; order Zapsychrales; family Fredricksoniimonadaceae; genus Fredricksoniimonas. Next base: position 573 of record JBAXBM010000134.1, on the reverse strand, counting down.
TAGTAAATGTCCGCCGGGATTATCTAGGAAGTCTCCTCCGGGTATCTTTTTGTCAAATAAAAAAGGAGAGCCCTTCGCCCCTGTAGCATTTTTAGCAAGGGGAATTAATTCCACCTGACATATTCGAGATACTACCTGATTCGGTACCAAAGCCTCTGGCAAAGAAAAAGAAACTTCTCCGGTAATGGTGCCGGCAAAATCCACCCCTCCCGCAAAATATTTCCGCGGAACTGTTTCCCTTGTCACGGGATCATGTTCTTCACGAATATAATCATATACACCTTTCTTGAATGATTCCACATACTGCGACCAGATCTTCGCTGCTTCCCGCGGATCTTTAATATGAATGCCCTTGACTTTATTCTGATCGACATAAAATCCCAGCGGCGTTTCCTGCACGGCACCCATAACTTTGTTTTTGTACCAAATGGCAAGTATTAAGGAATTGTAAACCTGCCGTAACCGGGCAAAATTCTTACCTTCATTAACTTCTTTTTCAAGAATAGGAATAATAATTTCACGCATAATCGCCTTGCTCATCTCTTGCATTTTAAGATCATCGCCACCTGTCGA
>JBAXBM010000133.1:0-6530 GCA_037141995.1 Candidatus Omnitrophota bacterium | reverse complement strand
TCATCATCAGAACTGTTTTCTTTTTGTGCCAGCCCGTATTTTTCATATTCAGCAGACCGTATATTCTGAGGCTTAATATCGGCCAAAGATATTCCGGATTTTTTTGCCAGATTCTCGATCTCGCTCAACATCGCTGCTGTTCGTTCATCATCAGAACTGTTTTCTTTTTGTGCCAGCCCGTATTTTTCATATTCAGCAGCCACGAGGTCTTTTGAATTTATATTATGAATCCTGGCGGCCAGTTGTTTCTCAGCCATAGCCGTTTCACGGCTGAGCAGCGTAAAAGCGTCACGGATCGGCGTCAGGATAAACCGGTCTCCCATGGCCAAAACAGCAATGATCACGGCAATGAGCAGGCCTGTCTTCTCTTTGGGTTTAATCTTGATCTGGAACATCATCCATTACCGTTTACTGGTTTTTTTGCATTCAGCCACTATTTCAAAGTCGGCATACACCGTATCATTTTCTTCTTTGGTTGTCGCGTACGTATTCCTGACCTTCTCCAGGAAAACCGAGCCTCCCAGCGCCGTTACAAATTTATACACATCAGCAATGGCATCGGCACGGCCTTTTAAAACAACCTTCCCTCTGTTCTCAATATCGATGCTGGTCAAATAAATTTCCCGGGGTATTAATTTTATAATTTCATTCAAAAGATTAAGCGCATCACCGCTGGCATCCTGGCGCTCATGAAAAAGATTAACCATCAGCCGCATCTTTTGCACATCCTCCGATGCGTCTTTCAACGCGGCAGACTTATTATTCAATACGGCGATATAAGTCTTTTTGTTGTTAATGCCAACCGCCAGCAACAGGGAAAGCATCAGGATAACCGCAGAAACCAGGATACCCGTCCATGTCAGGTGCTTGCGTTTCTCGTCCATCATGTGCTCCAGGCGCATCTCACGCGGCATAAGATCAAATTCCAACTGGCCGGGTTTTGTCAATATACCCAAAAGCGGTGACAAAGAAATGACGCGTGTATCAAGGTCCGCGATGTGGCTTTTATCAGTGTAAATAATATTTTTAAAAGGGTCCAGGACTTCACAGGGCAAACCGAACCGGATCGCCAGCAGTTCTTTCAGCCCTGGGATATGCTTCGCGGCGCCTGACAGGCATACTTTGACGGGCGTGATGTTGCCGGCTTCTTCATTAAATGTTTTAACAGAATGCTCCGCCTCATCAGCAAATTTATTAAGATAAACACCGTTTTCTTCAATGAGATGATTGGCCCCGATCAGGATGTTTTTTGAGAACCTCAAAATCCCTTTATAAATCACCATGAAATCCGAATAATTGGAATCAATATCGATCACGACAACCGCTTGAGAATCCGCTGATATTAAACCCTTCGCGTAAAACATATTGAACCAGTTTAATACCCCTTCCGAGCTTAATCCTATGGCTTTGGGTTTAATGCATGCCTTGACCATGATCTCGGCGCGCTCATCAATAAGGTTACGCCGGGCAATGAGCAGGAATACACGCGTGCACCCCTCTTTGCCGCGGCCCATAATTTTATAGCTGTAAATGATCTCTTCTCTGGAATAAGGCGTCTGCTTGCCGATATGAAGGCCGATAATATCATCGATCTCCTTGAGATCAACGGAAGGAAGTTCCAGTATCCTTGTTGTTGCCAAATGACGCGGCAAGTACATGAGAACATTATTTTTATTCCACCCCTTGTCTTTAAAAATACGGCTGACCGCATCCGGGACGGGGCCTTTAATATCGAGAAGTTTGCTGAAATACCCGTCCCGCACAACCAGGCCTGCCGGCGTCATTCGGCCTTCCACCATTTTCAGCCAATCATTGCCTATTTCAACAACAATAACAGCAGATTCTTTTTTTATCGCGCGCCACAAGGGATGGGCCGGCGCTGAAAAAAGGTTCATTCTTCTCTCCAAAAATTGATCTTGCCCTGCCGGTTAAATATAAAATCGATCATCACTGCCTCCCGGTTACTCTTCCCCGCAGACCGGCCTTTAAAATATTCAGAACGGACACAGACTAAACCTTTGCCGATGATATCCGCCAGGCAAGCGGCCTCATCCTTGGCCAGCAGCTGAACCGTATTCAATGTGTTCACAATCTTACCGATGTCTGAAAAAACATGGTCATCCTGTGTCGCCGGAACCCCGTCACTGCCGTTGCGGTACCTGATAATCTTGTCCGCCGCGGCAGCGGTTAATCCCAAAGACCTTAATGTGCCTGCATCAGCCGTATTTATATTAATACACCCTGTCCCGTAAATCGTTACTTCATTTTTTATTTTTTTAAAAATCCCGGAGGTCACCCCTTTAACGAGAAGCAGCTCTTCCAGGACATTAACGGGCGCTTTCTTGCAGGGATACGACGGGTTCAATGCCTGGTAATAATCACTCTTGGCACCGTTTTTTCTGGGCTGTTCTCCCGGCTGCCGCCAGTCAAGGATCGCCGCCGTTATATCCTCCGCCTGCCTGGGGTCAAGCCCGGCGGCCATCTCAAAAAAACGTTTAAGGGTATCTTCCGGAGCGGTATTGATATTAATCTTTCTCTCTTCATCAATCAGATCATCATCAGGGGCAAAATCTTTTAACGCGGTAACATTAAATGCCGCCCTGTTATTTATTCCCGCCATGGCACGCTTTACGCCGGATTCAGCCAGGGCACGCGCCAGCGCGGCGTCGCGGATTTTTCCTGCCAGGCTAAGCTGCGGACGGACATACGCGGCAATGGCCACGGCCAGCGCTCCCAGAAAAAACAGTGCCCACAGAACCATGATTAAAATCATCCCGCGGCTGGCATCAACCGGAGACAGGAATGAGCACCGTCTTCTCATAGTCAAAATTTTCCTTTCCTTCCTCAAACACAGCCCTGACCTTCACTTGCAGGGGGATTCCAAAAGTGACATCAACAGAATCATTCCACCCGTATTGCTGCGTATCAGCATTATAATAAAAATAGCTGAAGGACATGCCCTTGTGACGGGCGATCACCGTCAGGTCCTGCCCGTCAGTGTTGCCCCTGATCAACGCATCGGAAAAAGGCTGTTCTGTTTTGATCAAAGCCCCATCCTTACGGGCATCAAAGGAATACGTTATCCGGCCGATTTCCGGTCCGCCGTGAATAAACCCGGCGAATGACAGGCGATCCTTATCGCCCGTAAAAGGAATGCCGCTGAAATAAAACGTATTTTTCAGGTCTTTTTCTATCTTCCGGCAGGAAAGCAGGACATCAGCCCTGGCAAGATCGGCATGTTTTAACTGGCTGTAGGCTTTGAATCCTGCCGCGAATGTGGCGACAACCGCCAATCCCAGGACCGCCGCGAGGGATGCGGCAACAAGAAGCTCGATGAGCGAAAAGCCCTTCTCACAAAGGTCATTTGTTTTTTGCATAACTCGTAAGGATAAACTCTTGCGCGCGCCGGGAATAGCCGGCAGAACATTTAACATTGACTGTATTCAATCCCGCGATATCCGATGGCCTTATATCCAGTTCCCAATTAAAGCGCCCGTCGTTACCCGTGAAAGACCCTTTTGTACTCGCCGGCGCAAGGCCGTTATCCATCAGTTCAAGGCGTCTTAACTCGGCCAGTTTGTTTTCTGCCAGCGACACTTCGGTCAGCATATCTTTTGATATCCGCAAAACATCCAGCGACTTGATGTAGGCCTGGATAATACCCACAATCCCGACAGTCAGGATAATAACTGTCACCATCACTTCGATGATCGTCACCGCGCGGCTATTCCCCGTTCTTGACGTCATCCGCCGTTCCCTCCACGCCGTCTTTACCTAAAGAGTACAGGTCATACCCTGACGGATTACGTACCCCGGGGCATTTATACTGGTACGGCCTCTTCCAGGGGTCCATGAACTTCCGTTCCAGGTACGGCCCTTTCCAGTTTGCCGGCGCCGGGTCAGTGGACGGCTTGAGCAGAAGAGCCGCGAGCCCCTGTTCCGTCGACGGGTAACCGCCATTGTCGGTTTCATATAATTTTAACGCCATGGCAATATTCACGTTGATATCCGCCTCGGCAACCGCCACGCGCGCATCTTCGGCGCGGCCGTTGAGCCTGGGGACAACCATGGCCGCCATCGCCGCGATTATAATGACAACGATCATTAGTTCAACAAGCGTAAATGCCCTGCGCTTAAAAAAGTTTTTCATGCGGTCTCCGATTTATCTTAAATGCGTTCCCACTCCCATATTAAACACAGGCAGCAGCATGGCTACCACAATAAATCCGACAAAAGCACCAATGATCAGGATCAGGATAGGCTCAAGCAGGGTGGTCGCGATCTTGAGCGCCTGCTCGACTTCCCGCTCATAAACATCGGATATGTCTGTCAATGACCATTCCAGTTTCCCGCTCTCCTCGCCGACAGCGATCATATTCAGGGCGAAATCCGGGAACACCTCAATGTTGCTCAGGCTGGCACTCAGCGAACTCCCCTGGTTCATGATATCCAGCCGCGCCTGTCTCAGGCGGCTTTTTAACATATCATTATCCAGCACTTCCGTCGCCAGTTCCAATCCCTCACACACAGGGATGCCGCTCCTGATCAATAAACCGAGCGTCCGGGAAAACCTGGCGATCTCTGCGTTCCTGACGAAAATTTTCACAAAGGGCACGCGTAATTTAATCATATCAAGGATCATCTTCTTCTTCCCGCCGTGCCTGGCCCCATCGATCATCATAAAAACAAGCAGGCCGGCCAGGATGAACCAGGCCCAGTTGGCCGCCATAAATGTACTCAACCCGATCAGCATCCGGGTCGCCAGCGGCAGGGTCTGGTTCATGTCCTCGAACAAAACAATAAACTTCGGAAGGAAGAACGTCAGCATCACAAAGATTGTGGCAAACCCGACGGTAATCATCAGTAAAGGATAGGCTAACGCGGCCATAATTTTTTGCCGGACATCCTGTTCTTTCTGGCGGTAATCGGCCAGGGCGAACAGCACCTCGCCCAGTGTCCCGCTTCTCTCACCGGCGCGGATCATGTTAAGGTACAAATTATTAAAGACCGACGGATACGCCGCCAACGCGCCTGAAAGCATTTTCCCGTCCCTGACGTGCTGTTCCAGCGCGCCGGCCACACCGGTCAACGCGTTATGCCCGGTTTGCCTGCCGATCAATGCCAGCGCCCGTAATAAAGGGACACCGGCTTTGATCAGGCTTGCCAGCTGCCGCGTGAATACATCGATATCGAGAGATCCGATTTTTATCGCCCGGACACGTTGAACGGAAGATGCCGGCGGCACATCCGCCGTCGGCTGCAGCGGGACCACACTGACCGCCAGCAGGCCCATGTCAGAAATTTTATCAACAGCCTGCTCCCGGGAATCCGCTTCAATTTGCCCGTTAACCGCGTCCAACGCATCATTTTTAGCTTTATAAATATATACCGGCATATTTATTGAACAACCCGCAAAACCTCTTCCGGCGTCGTTTGGCCCGCCGCGATTTTATCCCAGCCGTCCTGTTTTAATGTCCTCATCCCGGCACTGACAGCCTTTTCCTTGATCATCGCGGAAGAGGCTTTTTGCAAAATCAATGTTTTGATCTGGTCATCGAGCAGGAGTATTTCATAAATGCCTGTCCTGCCCATATACCCGGTATTATTGCATGCCTTGCATCCTTTGCCCCGGAAAACTTGTTGATTAACTGCACTGCCGGCGCCATGAAAATGCCGGGCTGTTTCCGCAGGAATAGTGTAGCTTTCCTTGCAATGGTCGCATATCAACCGGATCAGCCGTTGCGCGATAAAAACCTCAACGGAAGACGCGATCAGATACGGTTCAAGGCCGATATCCATCAAACGGGTTATGCCGCTGGCCGCGTCATTGGTATGCAGTGTCGAAAAAACCAGATGGCCTGTCAACGCGGTCTGGATGGTAATATCCGCTGTTTCACGGTCCCGCACTTCTCCTACCATCATGATATCAGGGTCATGCCGCAGCATGCTCCGCAAGATAACAGAAAAACTCAAATCAATTTTAGGATTAACCTGCGTCTGCGTGATCCCTTTGAGTTCATACTCAACAGGGTCTTCAATGGTCACAATTTTCCGTTGGGCCGTGTTAAGCCTGTTTAAACAACCGTACAGCGTTGTCGTTTTTCCGCTCCCGGTAGGGCCCGTAACAAAAATAATCCCGTGCGGGCGCTGGATCAGCTGCTCCAGGACAAGCAGGTCCTGGTTTTGCATCCCCAAACCGGCGATATCAAACAGCATGACCGTCGACAGGATCCTGATAACGATATTCTCGCCGTAGATCGTCGGCATCACGGAAACACGCAGTTCATATTCTTTGGCCCCGATCCTGACCTTGGCCCGGCCGTCCTGGGGCCGGCGCCTTTCAATAATATCAAGGCCTGACATAACCTTTATCCTTGACACAATCGCCGGGTAAAGGTGTTTGATCGTGTCAGGGGCTGAAACTTCGTATAAGATGCCGTCGACCCGGTAACGTAAATTCAACTGGTCGCGGAACATTTCAATATGAATATCCGTGGCCCTGTCATTGATGGCCTGCTGGTAAACCTGGT
>JBAXBM010000132.1:0-6561 GCA_037141995.1 Candidatus Omnitrophota bacterium | reverse complement strand
CAAGTGCTTGAATTTGATAAAGGACATTTGACATTGTCAATGCAGGATATTCATTCGACTTTAACTGGCTTGTTAAGATTGGAACTGAAGAATGATCACCAAATCAATTGGACGCTTAGATTAAAGACGAGAGAAATTGAACATCTGAAGAATTTCTTTTTTGGGATTGGTGTGAGCAAGGAGTATACGCAGTGGCAGAGTTCATCGAGTAAGGGCGTTGCCTTTTTTTCCGCTGTTAGAGATAGCCGCTTACTTCAATTTTCTTTTCTGGCGAGAAAGACAGTTATTTTGTTAGCTAAAGAGAAAAATAATTTTCCAAGAATTATATTTTCATTAGGTTGTTCTAATAATATCTTTTCCAATGTCGGATCCAGGCATGGCAGAGGGACTGGATTGTTTAAAGATGATTTGAAGCTCTTACCGGATGTTGAGAGTGTTTTTTCTGGTTCTGTTTATTTTTTTGATAAAGATTTGAAGCGACGGTAGTCCTTATGATCAGTATTATTGTCGTCACGCATGACAGGAAAGTGCTGTTACAGCAATGCATCCAAAGCCTGTTAATGCAAGATTTTCATGGATCCTATGAAATTATTGTTGTTGATAACGCATCTACTGACGGGACTGGTGATTATATTAAGTCTGTATTCTCGGGCGGTATAAAGTATTTGAGAAATCGATGCCGGCGGGATCTGGCGTTGTGTAAGGAACAGGCGATTCAATCAGCGTTGGGCGATGTGATTGCCTTTACGGACGATGATTGTGTTGTAGCTCCAGGATGGTTTGAAAATATTAGGGAATCTATGCAGGCGCATGATATTGTTGGTGGGATTGTATTGCCGCTGGGAAGTGTGGCATTTCCCGGCTGGTGGCGGCATTCAATGGAATGGATTGTGGGGATTAATTCTAATCCGGGGATGAATTTTTTACCCTTGGGCAGTAATGTTGCGTTCCGTCGCAATATTTTTAAATCTTTAGATGCCACGCCGTATCATCCATGTATTGGTCCATATGGTGAGGACAATGTTAGATTGAGGATTTCCTTGCAAGCTGGTTTTAAACTTGTGATAAACAAGAATATGATTGTTTATCATCATATAACCGCTGACCGCCTCAAGTTTTCATATTTCGTAAGAAGGAGCTACACAGAAGGGCAATGTTTGGCGACAAGAGAGCCCATCTTTTATGTATTTTTATTAATGATTTTAGCTCTTTTGATTAATCCATTCCGTTTTTTTCTCACATGGGATATGAATCGTTTGTTCAGAATGTGTGTCAATATGGGGTACATTGTTACCTATCTGCAAATTAGGCGGTAGCTGCGGCATGAAGATATTAATGTGTAATAAGTTTCATTTTATTAATGGAGGTGCGGAGCGATATTTGTTTGATCTTTGTAAGGGGTTAAAGCATCTAGGTCATGAAGTTTTTCATTTTTCAACAAGGGATCAGCGGAATTTTGATTCTGAATGTCAGCATTTCTTTGTTAATAATCGTGATTATCGGGATGATAAGCCGGGAGATTTTTTTTCAAAGATTTGGATAGGGGTTGATGCTATTTATTCTTTTAAGGCCAAGAATCAAGTCGCGGGGTTGATAGAGCAACATCACCCACAGGTAATTCATGTGCATAACATTTATCATCAGATATCACCGTCAATCCTGGATGTTTTTAAAAAGAAAAGAATCCCTGTTGTCATGACAGTGCATGACTATAAGATGATATGTCCTAATTACAAATTATTTGTCAACGGCAGAATCTGTGAGTGTTGCCAGGGACGGCAGTATTACCATTGTCTCTTGAAAAGGTGCATGAAGGGTAGTTTACCGGCTAGTTTTGTGGGGATGCTGGAAGCGTATCTGCATACTTTCCTGAAAAGTTATGAGGCAGTGGATATTTTTATCGTTCCCAGCTGTTTTGTGTTCGAGAAAATGCTTAAATTTGGGATCCCGCGTAAAAAGTTGAAATTGTTGCCATGCGCAGTCGATCTTTCCGAGTTTGTTGCAACTCCTGGAGTTGGAAAATATATTCTTTATTTCGGACGGTTATTGGTTGAAAAAGGGCTGGTTACTTTATTGGACAGCTTGAAAAACCTTCCTGACGTGCATCTTAAGATCATTGGAGATGGGCCCTTGGGGGGTGAATTAAAAAGAGTTATTGAGACGCAGAGGTTGTCCCGGGTAGAGATCCTGTCGCATTGTTCTCGGGAATCTCTCAATGTGATCCTGCGTGAAGCGCTGTGTGTTATTATCCCTTCAGAGTGGCCAGAACCCATGGGGCTGGTTATCCATGAGGCTTTTGCCTCTGGGAGATGCGTGATTGCATCATCGGCGGGTGGTATTCCTGAGATGGTGCAAGACGGTGTTAACGGGCTTCTGTTTGAAGCAGGAAATGCGGATGACCTGGCACAGAAGATCCAGTTTATCATAACGCATCCTGATCAAGCCCGGCAATGGGGTGAGAACGGATTATTGAAAATCCAGCAACACAATGATCATTTAACGCATGTTAAGCAGGTGAATGATATATATCATCAGCTTTTGAATGCTCAAGTAGTGGTATAAAAATGAATATATTATTTCTGATACCGCCGGCTGATTTGACGGGACGCAAAATCGTTGTTGATCGTGTTTATGGCTGTAATTACGGCTATGATTATAAGCCTGCGATACATCTGTTGTCATCGGCCACGCTGCTTAGAGTTAGAGGGATGACGGTTCATTTTATGGATTGCCCCGCTCAACGGATAAAGGCTGACAATTGGCTCAAGCGGATCAATCTTAATGATTTTGACGCCGTTGTATTTTTTACAACGTGGTTGTCGGCCGGGATAGACATAGCGGCGGCACGCATGATAGCGGGACAGCAGAAAGGTATCCGTTTTATATTCACGGGAACTTATCCGACATGGAAGCCGGGATTTTTTTTGATCAATGATCATTATTTTGTCGTGCGGGGAGAGCCAGAGGAAACCTTGGCTGAGTTAATGGTTTCTTTGGGATCTGCCAACAGCTCATTGGATATGATCAAGGGGTTGTCTTTTTGGAATGCGAGTAAGGTTTGCCATAATGCTCGAAGGGATCTATTGAACGTTGATACGTTACCTGTGCCGGACCGTAGTTTGTTAAAGGGGGGATATTCTTTTAATAAGATAACTGTAAATCCTGCTACCGTAATGTGTGTTTCAAGAGGTTGTTCTTATGGATGCACGTATTGCGCGCCGCATGCGTTGGACCAGGCAATAGAATTGGAATCTCTTGGGTTTGGTCTTAAGAAGCCTCCGCTGAGGTTGAGAAGCGTTCAGCATGTCATTGATGAATTCCGGGCTATTGCCGCTGCGGGATTTAAAGGGATTGATATCGCGGACAACCAATTCGTTTGGGGAGTTGAACGGACTATTCAAATATGTGAGGGGATAAAGGCTTTAAAATTGCAATGGATTTGTTACGCACGGGCAGATCATTTAAAGAATAAAGAGATGCTTAGGGTAATGAAAGAGGCGGGATGCCGCCTGATTTATATTGGAACAGATTCCTTTGATCAGCGTATTTTAAATGATGTCCATAAGCAATGTGCGGTGAAAGATTATGATGAAGCGGTTAATATGGTTAAGAATGCTGGCATTGAGCCTGAGATTTCTGTCTTGATTGGTGCTTCTGGATTGGAAACGCGACAAACAGTATTGAATACGATGAATGAAGCCAGGAAAATGAAGACTCATTTTGTGCATTGTAGCATTGCCATACCGCTACCGAATACGGAGTTTTATAGTTTAGCAAAAGGGAATGGATGGATTAAGGGGGGGGATTTTTTCCCGGTTGATAATGTGCAATGTGGTATTATAGATTTACCCTTTTTAAAAGCACTTGAAATGCGGTCTTTACTTAAAGATTTTTACTGGAAACAGTATTTATCTTTAGGGTTTATTGCTAAAACTATTTTTGATATACGAAGTTGGCATATTTTTATTCAGAAAGTTAAGGCTTTTTTGAAATTTTTATATTATTTGATACGTGTTTCTGAGTAAAATTGTTCGAATGAGCTGGGCAGGATGAAAAATATTATATGAGATTTTGATTATTATACCGAATAAAGAAAATAAGATTGAAATTTGATGAGTTTATTAAAAAAAATACTTCACAATAGCGGTGCTATTTTCTTATGTAATATTATTGATGCTTTATTCTTCTTGCTTATATCTATCGTACTCGTTCATTATTTTGGTCAGAGTGATTTTGGGAAAATTTCTTTTTTAGGAGTTTTCTTTTTTTTATTGGCGACATTAGACTCTCTATGGTTGCGCCCCATATTAATACGGGAAATTTCAAAAGATGAAGGTTCCGCTTCAACTTTACTTGGAAATGGTTTTATCATTCGGGCATTATTATCATTGGGATCTTTAATTTTATTCTGGGTCACGATTTGTTGGGTGGGTATTTCCCAAGAAATGATTTTTATGGGTTTATTGGTTTCTTTTAATATGTTATTAAGTCCATTTATTTTTTCTTTTGAGATAGTATTCCGATTTTCTTTAAATATGTTATCTTGGGCAAAGATTAAGTTGGCAGGAAATATTTTAACGCTGATGATAATAGGTTTTGTTATATTTTTTAATGGGAATCTTGTTCATTTTCTTTTTCTTTCGATTATCCCAAGTCTTTTTGTACTTTTGATGGGACGACACCGTGCGGGGACAATTTTGAAGCCGTCTTATCAAATGAATATGGCATTATGGAAAAATATTTTTATCCGGGGATGGTTTCTTGGATTATCAGGATTATTTATTTTTATTTATCATCGGATTGATCAAATTATGCTTTTTCATACCGAAGGTGCCGTTGCCACAGGGTTATATGCGGCGAGTGTGCGTTTGGTGGAATGGTTGCAAATTATTCCTGTAGCGCTTATGTCGTCTTTATTGCCGTTTCTGTCGTTTTTGGCAGATTCTGCTGAAGATCGTTTTAAAAAAATATACTGTTTATGCTTTAAATATTTATTGATGTTTATTATTCCTGTTGCATTGATGGGTGTTATGTTTTCAGGGAATATCATCCGGCTTTTTTATGGTCAGGATTTTGTTGCAGCAGGCCCGGCATTTGCTATTTTGATTGTTGCTGAGATTTTTGTTTTTCTCGGTATTGTTAATAATACAATTCTTATAGCTACAAATAAGCAGTTTTTAGACCCAGTGTTCACCGGCTGTACTGTTGTTATCAATTTTCTGCTAAATCTTTTGTTAATTCCAAAGTATGGTTTTATGGGGGCCGCGGTGGCTTCTTTAGTTGCGTATGCCACAGGACCCTGTTTAGGCTTATTTATTCCTCTGACACGGCCATACTCATCAAGTATGGTTTATTATGCTTTCAAGCCTCTTTTAGCATCGTTCTTTTTGTTTATTTTTAATTATTTTTTTCATTTAACATTTTTTGTAGCAATGGTTGTGTTGCCCATAATTTATTTTACGTGTTTGTATTTTATTAATTTTTTTAATAAAGATGATATATATTTGATTAGGAATTGAAATGCGAATTGCTATTATTGGTTCTCGAGGAATTCCAGCGCAATATAGTGGTGTAGAACGGGCTGTTGAAGAAATTTCTAAAAGGCTTGTTCTCCGCGGACACGATGTGACCGTGTATTGCCGATCAGATAAATATCTCAAGAATGAATATAAAGGTATTAAGTTGGTACATGTATTTACTTGGCACACTAAAAACTTTGGGACATTTATTCATGTATTTCTTAGCACATTAATGGTTGTGTTTCAGAAAGTGGATATTGTGCATTACCATGCTTTGGGCCCAAGCTTTTTTTCATTTTTCCCACGTCTTTTTGGCAAAAAAATTATTGTGACTGTTCATTGTTTGGATTGGCAGAGAAAAAAATGGGGAAAAATTGCCAGATTATTCCTGAGATTTTGTCAATATCCGGCAATGTATTTCCCGCATCGAACGATTGTTGTTTCTTATGCCTTAAAAGATTATTTTGAAAAGAAATTTAAGAAATCAGTTTATTATATTTCTAATGGTGCTGGGGCTGTTACCGATATTGAAAATCCAGAAATATTAAAAAGTGAGTTTGAAAAAGATCAGTATGTATTATGTGTCGGGAGATTAGTTCCTGAAAAAGGGTTGCAATATTTAATTAAAGCTTATAACGATATTCATACGCCGTTAACGCTTGTTTTGGCGGGAGCGTCAAGTTTTACCGATAATTATGTGGCGTCATTAAAACAAATGGGGGGGGCGAAAGTAAAATTTGTAGGTTTTGTTGACGGTCTTGATTTGGCATTATTGTATACGAACGCATATATGGTGGTGTTATCTTCTGAAGTTGAAGGCGCGCCCCTGGTGCTGTTAGAGGCGATGCATTATGGGAAGTGTGTTTTATCAAGTGATTTACCAGAATGCCGTGAGATATTGGAAATGTGTGGGGTATATTTTAAATCAAAGGATTATGGTGATTTAAAAGATAAATTACAGTGGCTGTTAACGGTTCCAGATCTTGTCAAAGAGTATGGACAGAAAGCAAAGGAACGGGTAAGTCAATCTTATGATTGGGAT
>JBAXBM010000131.1:0-6571 GCA_037141995.1 Candidatus Omnitrophota bacterium | reverse complement strand
ACATGCCCCGGAGCCAGTTTGTGTCCAAGGCGGAGTTCGAGATGCAGAGCAGGTTCTCGGAAAAGGAGATCGACCGCATACTTCAGGCGATCGACGGATTGAGAAACGATATTAAAAACGGAGGCATCAAATGAATGTGTTAATCGCTTTTATTCTGGGCATTGTTATCGGCGGGCTTGGAATGTTCTTTTATCTCTATACGAAAGGGAAGGTCACCAATGGCGGAACAGGAAAAGTTTGACCTGCTCAAGTTTTTGGGCAGTTTCTTCCAGGTCTTGCCCTGGGTGAAGAATATCCGTTATGTGATCGGTATCGCTCTGATCGGTTTTGTGGGGCTTACGATTTACCGGGCATTCTTTATGCCTACACAGACCACCAAGCAGGTGACGCAGATCGTTGCGCAGTCCGGATCCCAAGTGACCGTGGACCAGAAGCGTGAGGAAAAGCCGTCAGGGCTGGGCGTTCATCCTTTTGTTGAAGGATACGGATTCGCGGAGTCAGACAAGCGGACCGGCGCAGGCGGCCGGGCCGGGGTGCGGGTCGAGTTTTGAGCTTGTATGAGCCCCGTCATTATCATTCCTGAATTGCTTCTGGTTGTCACTTCAGCGGTGCTTTATCGCATGGGCGGGGCTGCCGGCTATAACACCAAGTGGAGGGATTTTGGTTGCCCCTTGGCGGCTGTGGCCTCGGCCTGGATCATTGGGCTTTGGCATTGGTCGCTTCTGATCGTCCTGGGTCTGTTGTTCGGAGCCATGACGACCTATTGGAAGCGTAAAGGTGAGGATGCTCGGTGGTACAACTGGCTTATGACCGGCTTCATGTATGCAATGGCGTTCCTTCCGGTAGTATTGTTCCTTGCCAGATTCGAGGCGTTCATATATTTTACGGCCGTTCTTTCAATAGCAACGATGATCTGGTCAGAAGCAATGGATGATGTGGTCTGGGAAGAATGCGGTCGCGGGGCGATTCTGATCATCGCTCAGGCGGCGTTCTTGATTTTTTAAAGCTCAAGAAGTTTTGATGGGGTTGTTCTAAGTGCAATAGCGATTCGTTCGATCGTGCTGAGGCGGATATCCGGCGGATTTAGGCTTTCGATGCGCTGTATATATTTGTAACTAGTCTTTATTAATTCGGCGAGACCTTCTTGAGTGATCTTTCTTTTACACCGAAGTTCTTTAATTTTTTTGCCGAGATTGATGTTAATGGCCGTTTTCTGCATGGCCTTTATTATCCCAACTTCTCGGATCGTTGACACCCTCATATGTGATGGTGTATAATTCGCCAATGCTGAGGAATTAAATACGCTATCTTCAACAATACTTTGATGTTATAATTCAAAAAATATTTGGGAGGTATTTTTTGCAAAAGCCTTTTATTACAAAATATTTATAATTTCCCCTGTTTAGCGCGTCTGGACAGGGGTTTTTTATTTTTAAAAAGGCTTTTTCGTGCGACAAGATGTTGTCGCAGCCCTGTGTTACTCTTGTCGTACTGAGAAAGGCAGATTTATGAAGAATAAACATTACGATAAGAAGATGTACAGGCTGATTGCAATCTTAAATCAGCTTAATTCGGCCCGTTTTGTGAGAACAAGGGACTTGGCGGAGGAGTTTAATACTGATATTCGTACAATTCAGAGAGATATATCGTTGCTTAATATGGCGGGATTCCCGTTGGATGGCGAAGATGGCAAGTATTCATTTGGCGAGGGATTTTCATTAAAGAAGATAAAAGTGACACCCGAAGAGAAATATTTAATTACTCTTTTGTGTGGAATATTCTCGGGTGCTAATGGACCTTTGCAGGAATCTTCAAAGAATTTGTTGAACAAGGTTTTGGTGCAATCGAATGGCCGGGATGATGAAGGTATTGATCTTTCGGATAGGAAACGCACCATTATTGAAGAGCAGGTAAAGGATCTTTCTAAGAAGGTGCAGGTTTACTGTCAGGATGAGCCACGTTCAAAGTCTTTCGATGAGGAAGTTGATCGGTTTGTTATAAGACTGGAAGAAATTGCCCATGATATCAAGAAGAATGAGGGCATTGAATTAAAGGTTGAGCGGCAACTGGATCATGAGGCACCGCTTCTTGTTTGTTCGGTTTTTGTGCCTGTGAAGTATATTGAGATCCCGGAGAAAGACCTAATCTTTGGAGATAAACTTGAGCCATTTAAGATTAATTTTACAAAGATATCTCCGGATTCAATCTGGAATCGATTTCGTATCGAAGCGCGAGTAAGGTTATTTTATAAGTTTTACGGCCCTTTTATTGAACCCAAGAAATTTACTTGTTTTGATGGGTTAATGGGGCGATTTGGTTTTCCGATGGATAGAAAGGTTGTGACTTACGAAAGTTCGGCCGGGACAGAAGATCTTTTGATTTCGCATTTAACTATTTCTTGGGAGAAGAAAGTTGATATCCCAGAGGAAGAAATGAAATCTGCAGGTAGAAAGAAAATGGTTGGATGGAAGCACGGGAAGGGATTAGAGATTTTTTAATCAGGGGGCGCAAATGTGGAAGTGCTTTCAATGCGGCGTCCTTTCTGAAGAGGATGATTTAGTCTGTTGGCAGTGTAGTGCGAAGAGGTCAACGGAACCTGTAGATGCAGAGTCTGATGTTAATTCGATAAAGACATTGGAAAATAAAAAAACAACCAGTGGGCCTAAACTAGTGAATCGTAAGCGCATATACGCTCATTCTGAGCCATCTACTTATGAAGAGGCTGTGGATTGGCTTGTCAAAGAGGTGGGAGATAGTGACATCCTAGAAACTCTTACGCATGATTTAGCGAATCATTATGATTTCCACAGGTTCGCAAAGTTTTTTATTCCAAGAGAGCTTTCTAATGAGGAGGAAGTCTTAAGATTTAGTTTATATGTGAAGATTTGCGGATATAAGAATGCGGGGAAACCATGGGAATGGATTGATCTTTTGAAGGGTGCTTTTACATCGTTAGGCGATGAGGTTAATGTGGAGAAAGTTGACGCGGCTATTATTGCAGAATTTGGCAATGAGGATGTGGTTAGAGAGGGGGAATTGGAAGCAATTCAAGGGGAGTCGCCAGAGGAAATCGAAAATGATAAACAGACCGAAGTTGATAAAGAAAGTGTTTCTTCTGAAACGAAGCGTCCAATAATTAGTCTTCCAGTTCAGGTATTACTGGGAGTGTTCTTAGTTGCTTTATTTATGTTAATAGTCGCATCAATTTTATGGAGGTGATCATGAAGAGATTTGTTTATTATTTATTGACGGCATGTCTTTTGGTGGGAGCAAGTGGTCTTAATGTCGCACATGCTGATGACCAGTCTAATACTGGAGTGGGCGCAGGTATCGGGGGTGTTCTTGGCGCGGTTGCTGGTGGGGTTATAGGAAAGCAGAGTCATAAAACGGAACAGGGTGCAATCATCGGCGGGCTTCTTGGTGCGGCCGCTGGAGCTTTAGCGGGATCCCAAGTAAAGAAAGATGGTCAAAAAGTGGCCGCCGCGGATGGCGCGATAGCGAAGGTTTCACTTGAACAAATTATTCAGTGGGGTCGGGAGGGCGTTTCAGATGACGATGTAATATCGCGTATTCATGAGGCTAATTACGCGCCAGCTTTAACGAAAGATGATATTTATTATCTTCGGAAAGAGAGCGTCAGCGATCGCGTTATTCAGGCGATGCAGCCTGTTGTAGCAGAGTCCGCCGTTAAGGATGTTGCACAGGTACAGGCAAGTGCTGTTGCCGCTGTTTCCCCGACTGTTGAGCCGGTCGTTCAAGCTGTCTCGGATGTTAAGACAAATGTTAATCAAGAGCAGACTAGGGGTGGTGATCCGATTTTAGATAATTTAGGCATTGCAAACAGTGCATCACGGGTAAGCGCTCCGCAGAATACGGTTACACCACAGAAGACGGTTTCGTCACAGAAAGTGGCTGTGCCACAGAAAAATGAAGCTGAAATGACATTCTCGCAGAAGTGTAACGCTCAATGGATGAAGATTTGGAACACGGGATATATTCAGTTAGCAATCATTATATTCCTTATTGTAATTACGCTTATTGTTTTGTTTCAAGCGAATGCGGGGCGCGTAATCTTTTTTGATAATAACTATGACGCTTTATGGAATATTATTCCGGCACTTATTGCTGGTGGAGGGGCGATACTCGCTTTCTTTTATCACACCGATATCACTGTTTTTAAGGTAGTATTTATCTTGATGACGGCCGTGTCATTGTTTTATGGGTTTTATCAATCGTATCGTTTAAATCCGGCAACGCATAACGGGATGATTATTTTATTAGGGCTTGTGCGTTTTATTGTTTGTTTTATTGGCCCGCTTTTCATAATTTTTACATGGGTATTTGGTGGCAGGCCTTCAAAAAGAGAGGGTGAAACGGATCAGGCTTATCAGATTCGTGCTGCCGCTGCAGAGACAGCAAACACAATTTGGAAGATGGCGGTTACTGCGGGCTATTTCTTTTTAATAAAAATGCTGATCAACGGGGATCGGGTAAGAGCATTAAGAGCGGTTTCAGTGTAAAGAAATGAGGAGTTTATGGCCACTATTATCGGTTGGGTTATTGCCGGGTTTTTGCTGTTGATTATTTTGTTGTTACTCGCGAGTAAGACCAGAGGTCGACAATCTGGGGGCATGGGATCTGTTGGCAATGCTTTTGATGAAGTCATGTCCAATTTTGAAGAGGCACCTCGGCAACAAGAACATTATTATGATCCTTATCCGCCTCGGTCATCACAGCAGAGAACTACCAAAGCGCATCCGTCTGGTTCAAGGCCGTCTATTCAGCCTCCGAAACCGACTGTTGTGATCAGTGTCAAGAAATCAGGGAATAAAGGCGATAGTGGCCAGGGTCTTATTGGTAGATCATAGCCGGGTAGTGTTTAGGCATGAGAAGTTTATGCCCGATTAAAAGGTAAGGTTATTTTAGGACAGGGGGAGACATGGGGATTGATCAATTTAAAGAAAGCTTAAAAGAGCATACTCGTGATGGTGGATTGGCGGAGAGTAAAGAAACAGCTCTTTTGAGAAAGAGAATCTCAAAATGGGCAGACTCTGTCGAGCATCATGGTCTGGATAATTTCGGAGATAAGATAGAAATTCGTTCTGTAACCGGCAGATCCAGCTATTTAGTTATTTCTGATGGTGAGTACGAGAAGCGATCAATTCAAACAGAGGTCTTTTCATATAGCGGGAAAAGAATTTTTCCGCAAGTTGTAGAAATTTCAAGCATGGATGAGGTTTGGCAATTAAATCTTCCATTAGTCGAGAAGTTTGCGAGTCAGGTCAAAGGATACGGTATTAATGAAGAGGTTTATACTTGTCAGACATGTGGCGGCCCGGGAGAGGTGACTTGTGACGGGTGTGGTGGTCGTGGAGAGAATTCTTGTTCGAATTGTGGTGGTAGTGGGCGAGTCGCATGTGATCACTGTCGTGGCAGGACTACAGAAAATTGCCATAGATGTGGTGGGCGCGGAAGTATGCAAGGCGATTCGACTATAAATTATAGGGAAATTACATGTCCTTCTTGTAACGGGAGACAGCGGGTGCCGTGTTCTTCGTGTGGAGGAAGCGGCGCATTTCAGTGTTCTCATTGTAACAATGGACGGGTAGTTTGTCGCTCTTGTTCTGGATCCGGCAGATTAACTTGTGGGAAATGCGATGGTACAGGGCAATTGGTGAGATGTGAATACTTAAAAGATGCCTTTATTCATAAACATACAAAAGGATGGTTTCATTCTGGCGGCGTAAGTGTTGATTTGTCCAAACGCATTGCACAGAAAGTGGCGGAGGCCAAGGATGTATCAATGATCGAAGACGTGTCCATTCCTTCAGAGGCGTTTGATGTCGGATTGGAGCAGGGATTCTTGGAGTTTCTTAGAAAAACACTATCTACGCTTCAAGTTGCTTCTGAGCTTGGCTCTATCGGTCGGGATTATAGAATTCTTAGACAAAGAATAGGGATTAGGAAGGTTGAGGTCGCGGAGATCGCGTACCGTTATGAAAGCAAAGAATATGTTATTTGGTCTTACGGCACATCTGGGATGTGGGCCGGTGTTAGTCCAATCTCGGAAGTCCGGGAACGTCTTTTTGAGAGTGTTCAGCAAAATATAAAGCAAAAAGATCTTTCTACTGCTCTTGAGGATATTGATAAGGCAATTGTAATGGCAGAAGGCGAAGGGGTTCAGTCTAAAGAATACAAGAAGTTGCGAGGTGAAATTATAGGAATGATTAAACGTCAATATTTGATGGGTGGAATTGTTGGCGGGACGATTGTTCCTGTTATTGGAAATATTTTTGGTGCGATGATCGGGATGATGTATTGGAATGTTTTCGAAGGAAGAATTAGATTGGAGAAACAAAGGTTTCTTTACCCATGTTTTGCCAGCCTTTTTGTCGGAGTATTAATTTATTGTTTGGCTTGTATTCAATTTTAGAGAGGTGACCGTGAAAAAGATTGTCTGTGCCTTTGTATTTATCCTTTTTATATTTACTACACTTTCCTTTGCTCAGGAACAAACAAAGACTGTTGATCCAGCTACGGCTAAGATTGAAGCTGGTTTGAAAGAGCGCAT
>JBAXBM010000130.1:0-6748 GCA_037141995.1 Candidatus Omnitrophota bacterium | reverse complement strand
ACAACCGAAGACAGCGAGAAGGCTGTAAGTATAAGTAATATAATAACTTTGCGCGCTAAATACATAAAACTCCTTAACCGGATATCCTGCCGCCTGTCAACCCAGCAACGACATATAGACAAACTCACTCCCGGCTAAGTATATATTATTATGTATAGAGAAAACAACCTTTGAGAAAAAATAATATCATTATCAGATTACATTCTTCGCCGGACCAGATCACGGAGTTGCAACAGCCGTTTGCCGGCCTCACGGAGAGTTTCTTCCTTTTTGGCAAAATGAAAGCGGATGAGATGACGGATATCTTCCTTGAAAAAGCTGGATCCGGGTACCGCCGCAACCCCGACTTCCCGCGTCATCCATTCACAGAATTCAACGTCGCTCTCGGCCTTGAACTCTGAAATGTCTACCATCACATAATACGCCCCCTGGGGCCGGGTGTACTTAAGCCCAGCAGCATCCAGAAGCCCCAGGAAAAGATCCCTCTTCGCCTGATATTGCGCCTGCAATTCAACATAATACTGATCGGGGAAAAGCAAAGCAGGTACCGCCGCTTCCTGCAACGGCGCCGCCGCCCCGACGGTCAGGAAATCATGGACCTTGCGCGCGGCCTCCACCGCCTTCGCCGGCGCAATGATATACCCCAGGCGCCACCCCGTGATCGAGTAAGTCTTCGACAAGGAACTGCACATGATCGTCCGCTCGAACATCCCCGGCAACGACGCAAAATAAGTATGCTTAAACGGCGAATAAATAATATGCTCATACACTTCGTCGGTAATAACCCAGGCATCAAACTCCGCCGCCAGCGCCGCAATCTCCAGCAATTCTTCCCGGCTGAAAACTTTTCCCGTCGGATTACCCGGATTGCACAGGATAAGCGCCTTGGGACGCTGTTCAAACGCCGCCCGTAAAACTTTCCTGTCAAAATTAAACTCCGGCGGCACCAGCGGCACATAAACCGGGACCGCCCCTGTCAAAATGGTATCAGCCCCGTAATTTTCATAAAAAGGCGAAAATACAATGACTTTATCTCCGGGATTTGTCACCGACATGAGCGCCGCCATCATGGCTTCCGTGCTCCCGCAGGTCACAACAATATTGGCTTGCGGATCAATCACCATCCCCGTAAAACGCCGATGCTTCTGTGCCAGCGCTTCACGGAAATTCGCCGCCCCCCATGTAACCGCGTACTGATGCGGCCCCTTGGTCCCTATAACGCTCAACGACTCCTGCAATGCCTTCGGCGGATCAAAATCAGGAAACCCCTGTGACAAATTAACCGCGCCAAACTGATTAGCCACACGCGTCATGCGCCGGATCATGGATTCATTAAAAATCTTAGTGCGTTCACTGATATCAGGCATGACATTCCCTCATTTCGTATCAATCTCGGCAAGTCCTGTCAATAGGGACCGTCGGTGAATAACGTTATACCCCAGCATAAAACAATACAGGCTGGCGGGATGAAAGTATAAATCCACATTCTTATACCGTTTGATCGCTTTCACGCTCTTGGAAGTCACCATCGCACTGCCCAAATTCTGATCATGACAAAATTGGATCAGGCTTTTCAGTTCATCCACATGTTCAACATATCTATCCGACCATTTCACTTCAATCGCCCGTTCAGCTTTTTGTTGTGGGCTTAACAATACGATATCCACTTCGCCCCCAGACCAACGCGCATAATGCAGTAAGGCATCTGTATGAAACCATTGAGAAAAGACAGCAGTTTCAACCAATTGCCCCATCGCTTCATCCCCGTCGGAAGCAATATTAAATAATGCGGCCCTCATGGAAGGATTGGTCAGATAGACTTTATAAAAATTAGCCTTCCTGAACTTCCTGGCAGACCTATCGACCCGATGGATCGTCTTGATCAAGAATGCCGCTTCGAGATATTCTATATACCGTTTAATTGTATTCTTGGCCACCCCCGAACCTTTTGACAACTGCTCAAGAGAAACTTCCTGCGCCGTATTATAAGCCAATGTTGTAAAGAGGCTGTTCAGCTCCTGGATATCCTTAACGCCATATAAACTTGGCAGATCTCTCAACAAGACTTTATCGATAATATCGCTCTTGACAAACTGCCCCGGATCTTTCTGGATCTCCGGCGACAAGGCAACCTCGGGATACCCTCCAAAATTCAAATAGTTGATAAAATGCTGATTCAGTTCATCCATATTATCGGTAACACATTCCTGCATAAATCCCTGTTCCGATTTGTGAACATGAACAAGATCCATCTTTCCTAATAAAATCATATATTCATAAAACGTTAACGGCGGAAGTAAGAAATTAGAAAAGCGGCCGGCACCCGACTCTATGCTCTTCAACCTCAGCGCCGCCGCAGATGACCCGGAAACAACACACTTGATATTCCTGTAACTATCAACGATCCGTTTAAGGTAGACTTCCCAATCTTTCAGATACTGAATTTCATCAAAGAAAATAAAACAAGCTTCATTCTTATAATCAACCCCCACAGCCTCTTGGTACGCTTCCAGAAAAGCCTCTAAGTCCAATCCATTATAAAGAGGATGATCAACTGAAATATAACAAATATTTTTAGGTGAAACCCCTGTCTCTATTAATTGCTTGATGGCATGATGTAAAAGAACCGTCTTTCCAACACGCCTTGGCCCCATTAATACAAGTGCCCGTTGTATATCTTTTTCAATCACACGCGGATAAAATATATCCAGGTAAGGTCGTGGGATATGCTTTGAAAATCTTATAGGAACCTGAAAAGGCTCACACCACCACATATTTTCAGACTTAAGTCGTTGCGAAACATTGATTTTGGGTATATTCTTCATGATATATCACTATTCTAATCTAACTATGAAATTTACATATACGATCAGTTGACATTAATAATATACAATTCACGGTTGGCTTTGTCAAGAAATCGAAAATAATGGTGTCAGCCACTGTTTGTTATAAACCTATCGAGTAGTGTTCTTTTCTTCTATCCTCGGACTGGAAATTGTATATTGGTCGCCGATATCATCCGTCGCCATTTTCAACCTTGCAGACACCCCTCTCTTAATATAACTACAACACATCATAGCTATAATTAAGATAATCGGAGTAAAAATGTTAAGAACCAAATAACGTTTGTCTTTAGTTTTCTTAAAAATATAGAATGGTAAAAAAATATTAATACAGAAACACAAAGGAGCCAATATCAATTGACATATCGGAATAAACAAAAAAATGCATAATAAAACGTAACCAATAATAGTAAATACAAACGCATTCGACTTTTTCATTGATAGCCTCCCTTATTTCGTATCAATCTCGGCAAGTCCTATCAGTAGAATTAAATAGTGTCAGACACTATTTACACTCGCAGTACCCCCAACCGAAATCTTCAATGAATAAACTCAAAATTTTTGTTATCTTTCAAGCCCTTATCAAACGTATAGGTCTTAAGATTCCTTGACCCACCGATCTCGCCGATCAGGGCGTCGTTGAACGTATAGCCCTTGGCGCATTTGGAGATAGCTAGCCGGACGGCAGTTTCATATTCAAAACAAAATTGTGGCACTTTTAACAGATCTTCAAAAGAATTAAGGACGCTTTCTTTGGATAAGCCATATTTCTTGGTAAGGACAAAATATGTTTCGACCAAAACACCATGGCAAATGAATATCTCTCTTGGGCCGTAACTTTCGATCAAGGCAAGCGCTTTTTTCACCCGGGGTTCATCATCAACAGCAATGATTCTGATGAGAATATTAGTGTCAAGGGCGATCTTCATGGACGCCCGCTTTCCTGCCATGCCTCCATGCGCGCCTGACGGATCGCGTCATCGGTCAATTTCTTTGAAACACTCCCCCGATGATGATTAACAAAATCTCTGATAGTAAACTTCTCAGCCCGTGGCTTTACTTCCATACATCCGTTTTTCTCCTCGAAAACCAGCTGATCGCCAGGGTTCAATTTTAAATGAAGCATGACTTTTAAAGGAACTGTGACTTGTCTTTTAGCTGAAATCTTGGCCGAAGTGATCATGTAACCCTCCTTCATTGTTACCGGAACAATGACACCTTGTTCTCAAAACAAATATACCATATTTACCGCCTTGGTCAACGCTCTTTTCCTACCACAAAACAAAACAGCGCTGATCCGATCTGGACCAGCGCCGTATTAAAAAATTCCTCAATAAAATAAATCACACGCCTTACGCTTTGACCTCCTGAAAAAGCCAGGTCGACAGATAGCGCTCACCGGTATCCGGCAGGACAACAACGATCGTCTTGCCTTTATTCTCGGGGCGCCTGGCAACTTCCAGCGCCGCCCACACCGCGGCACCGCTGGAAATACCCACCAAGATACCTTCCTGCTGGGCTAACTGACGGGCTGTTGCACCAGCATCATCGGCCTTTACTTGGATAATCTCGTCAACAATCCCCGCATTAAAGACCGCCGGCACAAAGCCCGCGCCAATGCCCTGGATCTTGTGCGGCCCGGGCTTCCCGCCGGACAAAACCGGAGAATCAATGGGCTCAACCGCAATGGCCTTAAAACCAGGCTTGCGCTTCTTGAGGACTTCGGAAACGCCCGTGATCGTCCCGCCCGTACCCACACCCGCCACCAGGATATCAACCTTGCCGTCAGTGTCGTTCCAAATCTCTTCAGCCGTGGTCTTGCGATGGATCTCCGGATTCGCCGGATTGGCAAATTGCTGCAACAGAATGCCATGGGGCGTTGACACGGCCAATTCTTCAGCCTTGCGCACAGCGCCTTTCATCCCTTCCGAGCCCGGTGTCAGCACAAGCTGCGCGCCGAAAATCGCGAGCAGCTGACGGCGCTCCAGCGACATCGTCTCCGGCATAGTCAGGATCAGTTTATACCCCTTGGCCGCCGCCACGAACGCCAGCGCGATACCGGTATTGCCGCTCGTCGGCTCAACGATGACAGAATCTTTTTTCAATGCCCCCCGCTTTTCAGCATCTTCGATCATGGCCAGACCGATACGGTCCTTAACACTCGATAACGGGTTAAATGACTCCACCTTCGCCAACACTTCAGCCACCGCCCCTTCAGCAATACGGTTCAAGCGGACAAGCGGTGTCCGGCCGATCGTTTTTGTAATATCATTATAAATGGCGCTCATGTGTTTCTCCTTCCAGAGATGTTCCTTAGAATGTTAATTAACTTTTTCCAATGCCTGATCAATATCCGCAATAATATCAGCAACATTTTCAATGCCGATCGAAAGACGGATAAAATCCGGGGTCACACCGGTTGCCAGCTGTTCCGCCGGTGACAACTGCTGATGTGTCGTTGACGCCGGATGAATGGCCAGCGACTTGGCATCCCCCACATTCGCCAGGTGCGATACCAGCTGCAGGGAATCAATGAACTTCTTGCCGGCTTCCGCCCCGCCTTTGACGCCGAACCCGAGGATCGCACCGGCACCGATCGGAAGATACTTCTTCACACGATCTTTTTCCGGGCTGTCCTCAAGTCCTGGATAATTCACCCAGCTGACGCGGGGATGCTTCTTTAAATACTTCGCCACCGCCAGCGCATTCTCAGAATGACGCGGCAAGCGCAAATGCAGTGTTTCAATACCCTGCAAAAACAAGAATGAGTTAAACGGTGATAAGGCCGGCCCCATATCACGCAGCAGGGTCACGCGCGCCTTAATAATATACGCAATATTGCCAATAGGCTTTAAAGCATCAACAAAATTGATACCATGATAACTGGGATCCGGACCATAGATCAGCGGAAATTTCCCGCCGGTCCAGTCAAATTTTCCGGAATCAACGATCAACCCGCCGAGCGATGTGCCGTGTCCGCCAATAAATTTTGTCGCGGAATAAACGATAATATCTACCCCGTGATCAAAGGGCTTTAACAAATACGGGGAAACCGTATTATCCAGCACAAAGGGAATCCCGTGCTTGTGCGCCACGCTGGAAATCCCCTCAAGATCCGCCACATCAAGCTTGGGATTGCCAATCGACTCCGCGTAAACCGCCTTGGTTTTGGGAGTGATCGCTTTTTCAATGGCCGCAAGGTCATTCGACTTTACAAAATTGACCTTGATGCCGAACTTTGGAAAGGTATAGTGAAAAAGATTGTACGTGCCGCCGTAAAGATTATCCGCGGAAACGATCTCATCGCCATTCTGGGCAATATTCAACAGGGCGAGAGAAATCGCCGACTGGCCGCTGGCAACCGCCAGGGCTCCGGCACCGCCTTCAAGCGCCGCGATACGCTTCTCAAACACATCACTCGTCGGATTCATCAAACGCGTGTAAATATTGCCGAACTCCGTCAGGCCGAATAACCTGGCCGCATGATCCGTATTCTTGAACACATACGATGTCGTCTGATAAATCGGCACCGCACGCGATCCGGTTGTGGGATCAGGTTCCTGCCCGGCATGAAGCGCCAGTGTTTCACGCCTTAAATTATTCTTAAAATTTTCATTCCCCATAACAACATCTCCTTCTCATCTTGTTATCGTACCATTATCCCCAACGCTTCAACCAGCCTCTTTCAAATCCCGCCGCCGTCCTGAACTATCCAGACATCATCAAAACGGCTTTTTTGAGAAATCTCCATCTGAACAATCCTGGCATTATGAACTGTAATTGTTACTGTTCCATATTTTAATCCATGGATTGAATCACTAATATCTTTGATGATCGCATCATTGACAATATTTTTATTAACCGGCTGCATCGCCATTTTTTCTCCATCAATCTGGTCAATCTTT
>JBAXBM010000129.1:0-6770 GCA_037141995.1 Candidatus Omnitrophota bacterium | reverse complement strand
CGGCAGATTCCCATTTTGGTGTCATTCCGTTGCTGCTGGGGTGCCTATTTTTGCGCATGTACAGCTTGGATTACTCTATCCTTTGAATTTAATCAATTTATTTATTAGTCCTGCTGCGGTGATATTGCCATTGGCTTTTATTCATTATTCTTTGGGTTGTTTCTTCTTTTATCTTTATGCTCGAAGAATAAAATTAACCAGATCCGCGGCTCTGGCTGGAGCTTTTGTATTTGTTTTTAATGACTTTATCATGAAGTTATTTTCTACATTATCTGATTTAAATACATTGATATGGCTTCCTCTTTTATTATTTTTTCTAGAAGATGGCGTTATTGTCACTGATAAGGGGCGGATTGTTAATTATCGTGCCGCAATTGCGGCTGGATGTGTGTTGGGGATGCAGATACTTGCAGGGTTTTTGGTTTATGTGTATTTGAGCATGATCATGGCGGGGTTCTATTTTGTGTTGTTATGGCAGCGTATACGATATTCTGGATCCAATTTTCTCTCAGCGGTAAATATGCTTGGATCTTTTTTTATTGTATTCTTGTTTATTGGGTTGGGTGTTGGGTCTGCAGTGATTATCCCATTTTATGAACAATTTGGCTTTTTAGCAAAACAAGAACAGACATTTATACAATTATTCAATATTAAAGGTGGTGTATCTCCCGGGTTTAGTTTATTTGATTGGATCAGCCTATTATTAAAAGAGGTTGGGTATATTCCTTTTATTTTATCTTTCTTATTTATTTATCCTGTTAATAAATATCTTTTCAGGGAATATAGATTATTTTATGCGTTGATTATTTTATTATTACTAATTTTAATATTATCTAATAATACTTTCGCGACTTCTTTTTTGCTTGATCATTTGCCGTTACCATTTTTTAAAATGATTAAATATGTCGATCGTTTGAGATTATTGCTCTTTTTTTCTTTTGCTGTTTTGACTTCTATAAGAATTTCTGCCATTACTGAAAAAATGCGCGAGAGATATAAAAGATGGGGTGGATTCCTGCAGCTTTTCTTGCCATTCAGTATTTTTTTATTTCTTATTATTTATTCTAATAATTTTAACAAACAGTATTTAATTATTTATCCACAGGAGTCAGAGTCTAAAGTAATTTCTTATCTTAAGAAAAACCAGGATTATTCGATTAAGACATATTATGATCTATCAAATCACTGGATTGCGTCTGGGATTAATTTATGTTCAGCCAGATCATTACTTTTATCGAAGAAATATTTTCAATTCACGGGAGCTTCAACAACGAGGGCTTTGATAAAACAAGATGATTCTTTGATGGATTTTCTTACGTATCCTAATTTAATAGATACGTTAGGGTGTAAGTATGTTGTAGTTTCAAGAAAGTATAAATTTGATGCTACCAAGAAGATTTTGGCGACTAATTCTTTTTTAAAGAAGGTTTATGTGGATAGCGATTTTGAAGTTTATTTGAATAAGAATGTTATGCCTAAAGCATTTTTATACACGCAATGGAAGAGTGTAAGCTCTTCTGAAGATGCATTAAATTTATTGATGATGCAGGATTTTGATGCTCATCAAAGTGCTGTTATTGAAGGCAATTCTCTTGTGATGAATGAGACGCGGGATGTTTCATCCTTTACAAGAGTAATCACATACAGTGATAATGAAGTTATTATTTTGACTCGGTCTGCAAGTGATGGGTGGTTGGTTTTATTTGATATGAGTTATCCAGGATGGCAAGTTTATGTCGATGGTCAAAAGAGGAATATTGTGAATGCTGATTTCTTATTTAGAGGGGTATTTTTAACATCAGGGGAACATCGTATAAAGTTTGTTTATTATCCGCTATCTGTCATAATTGGATTTTCTTTAACTATTTTGACAATAGGTCTTGCTATTTTTCTTCTTGCAAAGAAGAAAGTGATTTTTTCTGTACTGCCCCAAGTTTAATTTATAGTTCCTTAGGAGTTTATTGAACAGGGGTAATGTATTCCCATGAATTTTGTTAGTTTTTTTTACTGAAAGATTGATATTCTTAGGGGGCAATGATATGAGGCAAGTTTATTTAATTTATCTTTCTGATTCTCGCTATGATTATGCTGGGCTTATTAATACAAAAAGAATGAAAGTATCTCCAAAGCTTGGGTTACCATATCTTAAAGGAGCTTTGAATATAAAAGGAATTAAGGCAGAGGTATTTGATCAAGACATTAACAATTTTTCAATGGATGACTTAATTTCTAAAATTAAGGTTGATCAGCCATTCTTTGTTGGATTTTATGCCTCAGAAAGATTAAAGGATTCTGTTCTTTTATGGTTAGAAAGAATTCGTCAGCATTGTCATTCAACCTTGTTGGTTGTTGGTGGCCCTGGTTTTTTTTCTTATACGGACTATCATCAGGTGGGGTGTGATATTGTTTGTCATGGGGAAGGCGAAGTAACAGTACTTGAAATTGTTGAATATGTTCAAGGGCAGAGGAATCTTGCTTCAATTAGGGGAATTTCATGGAAAGATGGGGAGACCATAACGGTTAATGCTGCAAGAGCACCTATTTCTGATTTAGATAGTATCCCTTTCCCTATACGTGAAAATATTGATAAATATGTTGATAATCATTATTTTACGATGAAAAAGCCATTTGTTTCCATGATGGCTTCGCGTGGATGTCAATGGCGCTGTTCTTATTGTGCTTCACCAGAAATATGGGGGAAAATAACGCGCTGTAGAAGTGTTAAGAATGTTGTTGATGAAATAGAATCTTTGGTTTTAAATTATAAGATTAAATATATTGCGTTTAAAGATGATTGTTTTGGCAGCAAGCTTTCATGGTTACGTGAATTTTCTGAGACCATGGTTTTAAGAAATTTTGGAGTAAAATTTTCATGTATGGTTAATCCGAGTGATCTTTGTCATGGGTATGAGGAAAAGATTATTCTTTTAAAAACAGCAGGTTGTGACATGCTTATTTTTGGGGTTCAATCTGCGGATCCTGATATTTTGGCTAAAATTGGAAGGCCTTATATTGGTGTTGATGCGTTGCCGAGTATTGTACGTTTTTCAAAAAAATCAGGTATTTGTGTTGTTTTGGAGTTTATTTTTGGTTTACCCGGTGAAACTAAAGCATCAGTAAATAAAACTATAAATTTTGTTTCTCGTGTGCGCCCAAATGTTGTTCAGTATAATTTGTTGAAGTTACTTGAAGGGTCTGATCTTTTTAATAGTAAGCAGATGGATGATGTTCCTATAATGATATCGCACCGACAATTGCGAAAAATAGTATTTCTAGCGTATTTTAGACATTATCTTGCACCTGAAATATTTTTTCATAATATTTTTTTTATTATTCGATATAATCCTAAATATATTTTTTCTGGTCTTGCCCTTATATTGTATCCATTCACCATGGCGGTGCGTTTAATATGTTCTGGTTGTTTTTCTTTAAAGAAAGACTAACAGCCGTTTTGCAGAATTATTTCTGAGAATAAACTTATTTGTTAGTGTTTCTTAATCACTGGAACAAGCAATGAAGATTGGATTTCTGTATAAAGGACGATATTTTTTACAAGATGCTGTTGTTATTGAAATTCTTTCTGCAATCGCAAAACGTTACGGGCATGAAACGGTTCTACTTTATGATCAGGATGTTTTCGGCCCTTCTGATAATGTTGTTTCATCCGCATGGTTACATCAATTTTTTTCTTACCCCCAAAAATTAATAAAGAAACTGTTCCAAGTTAAACCAGATTTGATTGTTTTTTATGATCCCATCCGGCTTAATCACCGATGGGGGGAATTGTTCCTGAGTGAAATTACTCAGTCGCAGCGTAGTTGGAAAACAGTTTATATATCCTTTTTTAATGCGACGCATCTTGAGAATTTTGATTTTATTCTTCTGGGTGAGGCAGAACGCATTTTTGATGTTTTTTTAAGAAAGTGCCATTATACCAGTATTCAAGAAAAAATATTTTGTGATTCTCAACTTGTTGATTTGAATGACTTGCCTAATCCTGATAAAAGTTTGTTTGAGAGGTATGTTAATCATAAAGATAGTTATTTGGTTATTACCAGCAAGGGATGTCCTGACTGTTGTTCTTATTGTATGGAAACTGTCCTTAAAGATCAGATGGGAATTAATTATTGCAGGCGACGCAGTCCGATGAATGTTATTGCGGAACTTATTGAAGCAAAATCACGGTATGGTATCCGCGAAGTAATTTTTAAGGATTCAATTTTTTCACTTAATAAGGATTGGCTTAGGGAATATCTTCCTCTTTATCGAGAACATATTAATGTGCCGTATAAATGTTTTGCCAAAGCCAGTAATTTTGATGTTGAAATAGCTGAGATGCTCAAAGAAAGCCAGTGTTATTGTGTTGAATTTGGGATTCAGACATTTAATGAACAACTAAAGCATGGGGTTCTTGATAGGAATGAAAGTATTACGTTATTGCTGGAAGCATTTGAGATTTGTGATCGATATCATCTTGATTATGATGCCGATCATTTGTTTGGGATTCCGGGTGAGAGTCTGGAAGATCATTTGACGGCTGCGAATTTTTATATAGGGCTTCAACATTTGAATAGGATTAAATGTCACAATCTTGTTTTTTATCCAAATGCGAAGATATCCCAGCATTCATTGGATTCTATCAGGAATGATAAAGGTTCTCAGGTAGATTTTTTTTCTTCAGTAGCCGGTAGTTTTGCCATGTATGACATTAATGCTTGTTTTCAAAAATATTTTAAAGTGCTTCCTTTGTTTACAGATAAAATTAATAGTTTTCTACAGAAGGGTGATCATTGGAAAATCTTCAAATTTATTCCTAATATATTAATTATTTTTTTGATGTTTATTTTAGCTGTAAGAAATAATGATAAACGTTTCGGTATTTATGTTAAACATTATCTTAAGAAAATAGTTGGAAGTATAATTGAGTTGTAATACCAGCGCAAGCTGTGAAGGTTATTGCCCGTCTTTTTAGTAAATTGATTCTTTTCCTAGTTTTCATGTGTGAGATGTCGATGTGAAAAAGTTGTTTATTCTGTATTCTTTATTCTGTAAGAACACTACAGCTTTATTGTTGTTGTGGATTTGTTTGTTATCATTTTTTATCAGAATTCTGTATCTCGGGTGCAAGCCAATTTGGTACGACGAAGCGTGCAGTATCAGTATGTCGCAGCAAGATTTTACTCTATCGAATTTCTCTCAGTTATTGTCTTATAAACCACTTTATTTTATTTTCCTTAAGATATGGATTTTGTTATTTGGTCCTGAAGCATTTTCAGTGCGTTTCCCATCAGTTATTTTTGGGTGTATGGCAGTTTGGGCGATTTATTATTTGGGCAAGGAGTTTTGTGATAAAAGAGTAGGTTTAATTGCGGCATTCTTACTGGCGATTAATTGTTTTCATATATACCATTCTCAGCAAACACGACATTTCACACTCTTAGTTTTGATATCTATATTTTCTTATTTATTTTTTTTGCGTGCGTTGCGGCAAAAGAATAACAGATCTGAAATATTTCGAATTATTTTTTTGAATATTGTTATGATATTTATTCACCCATATGCTTGGACACTTGTATTTGCACAGATGGTATGTGTCTTCTTTTTTATTAAAGGGAATAATAGGCGGCAATGGTATTCTTTTTACACTTTGGGAGGAATATTTTTTGTTTTGTGGGTAGTAATGATTAATAAAAATCAAATTTGGCATAATATTTGGTGGGTGCCTAAATCAGGGTTAGAGGCTTTCGGTGAAACATTTCAAACTTTTGTTTATGGGGGATATCGTTATGGGCTAGATGATTATTTGATTTCTTTTAAATCACCAGGGATTATCCTATTTTTATTCTTATGTTGGATGTTTTTCTTTTTAAGGGGGATTTTTTCAAAACATTTGTTTGAACGGACGTCATCATTTGTCAAATCATCGGTATTGATCTGGATCTTTTTTCCGATAATATTGGCTTGGCTAATTTCTTTCATTAAGCCTATATTTATTATCAAACATTTAATTATTTGTATGCCTGCCTTTTGCCTTATAACAGCTATGGGAATAATTCGGCTGGGTGATCGTTGGAAAATTTTTTTTGTGTTAGGGGTTATTTTCATAATGGGATTATATCCTTTATCAATTATTTATTTTCAGAATAATAATATTGATTGGCGTTCGGCAGTTTATTCTGTCAAAGCATCTATAGGGCAGGATGATGCTATTATTGTGGCGACATCTTCTGAATTAGCGCCATTTTTATATTATTTTGGCAGTGATCCTCGGCAGTCTTTGCATAATTATTTCTCAAGTTATTATTGTCGCATGGGAATGGATGGCCATTGTCGGGATGTTTTTTCTGAACGGGGACATCGAGTCATGGGAATCCCTCAAAATCAGGGAAAGGTTTCTGATTGCCCCAGTTGTCGATTGGATGAACGCTTGTCTTTGTGGGTGGCTGAACCGCCACTTGTAGTGTGGTTAATGGTATCGCGTTGGGAAAGTATGGAGGATAAACTTTATTTAATAGGAAAACTCGATATTTTTTATCATCGTCAAAGGACACTGTTTTTTCATGGTGTTGAGGTTATTAAATTTATCATTCGTAATAAAAAGAATTCATAAGGAAAAAATATTATGATCATTGAGGCAATGCATGATGATCGGGATAATTTATGAAATTAGCACTTATTTTTAATCCTTTCCGTTATAAGATTCATGAAGAAAATATTCGTATAGTTCAAAAATATTTCGGATTGTTTCCTCCTTTGAGTTTAGCTTGGGT
>JBAXBM010000128.1:0-6789 GCA_037141995.1 Candidatus Omnitrophota bacterium | reverse complement strand
CCTGTTGAAATATGATGAACCTCTAACTGCTGCTTTAACGCACCAGCCAGAGTACCTTTTCCTGCGCCAGGAGCTCCCAGAAGAACAATAATCATCTTCTCCCCCTTAAATGACCTGATTGCATAAATCCATCATAATTATGCATTTGCAAATGTGACTCTATTTGCTTCATCGTATCAAGCATAACACCAACCGTAATTAAAATACCTGTGCCGCCAAAAAAAGATGCCACGATATAGGGAACCTTTGCTGAAGCCATAATCGCGTCCGGCATGACAGCAATTGTACAAATAAACAAAGCCCCAATAAGTGTAATGCGTGTTAAAACAAAATCTAAATAATCTGCTGTTTGTTTTCCCGGACGCACCCCAGGAATAAAACCACCATGCTTCTTCATGTTCTCCGAAACATCCACAGGATTAAACACAATGGCTGTATAAAAATAACAGAAAAATATTATAAGTAAAGCATAAACTGAATAATAGAGAAAATGCCTTCTTGCCATAAACGATGCGAAATTATGAATACCCTGCGCAGGAATAAAACTTGCAATCGTTGCAGGAAAAAGAATAATTGATTGCGCGAAAATGATAGCAATAATACCGGCTGTATCAACTTTTAATGGAATATACGTTTGCTGACCGGCGGCTTGACCTCCTGCCGACATGCGGCGCGCATACTGAACAGGAACCCGCCGCTGAGCTTGCGTAATAAGTGTTGTTGCCAAGATAACTGTGATAAGGAAAAAAACCATAATAACAATAGTCAAAGGCTGCAGCTGCGCAGCCCCCGCAGTCTTTGGAAATAATAAAAGGAATGTCTGCTCAACAGCCGCTGGCGCCGCAGATAAAATACCCGCAGTAATAATGAGAGACATGCCGTTACCAACACCGCGCTCTTGAATACGCTCGCCAAGCCACATGATAATTAAAGTACCCGTGGTTAATGTCACAACCGTTGTGAGGCGGAATGCCCAGCCAGGATTATCAACCACGTGAAGCCCTTGAAATGCCTGAGGACTTTCAAGCCATAACGCAATAAAAAAAGATTGAATCAATGCCAGTACAACCGTACCATACCGAGTGAACTGATTGATCTTCTGATGCCCGGCCTGTCCTTCTTTTGACATTTTTTCTAATGAAGGTACTACAGCTGTCATAAGCTGCATAATAATGGAGCTAGAAATGTAAGGCATAACACCTAAAGAAAACACCGTAAGTTTCTCTAGTGATCGGCCAGAAAACATATTCATGATTGTAAATACGTTCCCGCCACCAGTTGTAGCTGCGATGCGATCAAAAAACCTTGCCAATTCAGCGCCGTTAATTCCTGGCGTAGGTATAAAACAGCCCAGGCGGTAAATAGCAACAATACCTAATGTAAACAGAATCTTCCTGCGAAGATCTTCAATCTGAAAACAAGTGGTTAATGCTTTAAAAAACTGAGAAAACATATGTTTTTGTTATGCCTTCTTGGCCTTTTTCGCATTATTTGCCTTCCGGGCAATTTTAGCATCCTTCTTCTTTTGCTGCATCTGCATGATCTCAAGCTGTTTACCCGGGATGATAACCTCAATAGACCCGCCGGCAGACTTAATTTTTTCTGCCGCACCGACAGAAAAGGCATACGCCTTGACAGTCAACGCTTTTGTTAATTCACCGCAAAGTAAAATTTTATATGGCCTGCGGCGGCTGCTGATTAATTGAGCAGCTTTAAGTTTGTCCGCATCAATGACTGTTTTGGCATCAAATTTATTTAATGCATTTAATTTAACAACTTGATAAATAGTTCTGGTGCGTGGCTTAAACCCAACCTTAGGAATACGGCGAATAATCGCCATTTGACCACCTTCTGACCCAAGGATAATCCCTCGACCTGAACGTGAACGTTGACCGTTATCCCCACGGCCTGAAGTCTTTCCTAAACCTGACGCTGGACCACGACCTTTTCTAAACTTGGGTGTCCTGGACCCTTTGGGCGATTTGAGCAAATGCAGCATGGAAGACCTTACTTAGCGGTTTCTTTATTATCGTTAATTCCCTGAACTTCAGTTGCCACACACTTAAGGCGTGAGAGCCCTTCCATCGTCGCTTTAACCACATTCAGCGGATTACTGGAACGATGGACTTTAGTAAGAATATTTTTGATGCCAGCCCCTTCACAGATAGCTCGCACAGAACCACAGGCGATAACGCCCGTACCATCCGAAGCAGGCTTGAGAAGAACACGCGTGGCGCACCACTTGCCAATAATTTCATGGGGGATGGTTGTCCCACGACGAGGAATAACAACCATGCACTTTTTAGCAGCATTGAGCGCTTTCTTGATGCCGACGGAAACTTCAGCCGCCTTACCCAAGGCATATCCCGCACGTCCATTACCATCACCGACAACAACAAGTGCACTGAAAGAAAGCTTTGTCCCGCCTTTTGTAACTTTTGCCACACGACTAATGCGAATAACAGACTCTGTTAAACCGCTTGCCTCGGCTTCAGGCTTTTGAAAACGTGACTTTTTACCACGGCCACCTTTATCTGAAGAATTCGCGCGTGCCCGTGAAGCCTCGACATCTGAAGAATAAGCAAGTTTTTTTTCAGCTTTATCAACAGATTCCATCACTTGAGGTTTTTTTTCACCACCACGTTGACTCGGCGTCGCAGATGCAGGTGAAGACCCGTTATTCTTAACATTCTGATTTCTTGATTTTTTGTCTTCCATATATCCTTAGAATTCCAATCCGGCTTTACGGGCAGCCTCAGCAAAAGCCTTGACACGCCCATGGTACATATACCCACCACGATCAAAAGACACCAACTTGATGCCTTTGACTAATGCGAGTTTTGCAAACGCTTCGCCAAGAATTTCAGCAGCCTTAATATTGCCCCCATTCTTAACCTTGCCCTTGACATCTTTAGCCAGTGTTGACAATCCTATAATAACTTTTCCTGCCGTGTCATCAACAACACTCACTGACATATTTTTCAAACTACGGTGAATACACATACGTGGCCGCTCAGAAGTTCCAGATATCTTCCTGCGTATACGACGATGACGATAAATTCTTTTTGTTTCAGTAATATTAAGCATAGTCCATTACTTGGTTACAGATTTACCCTGTTTACGTTTGACAACC
Source organism: Candidatus Omnitrophota bacterium (assembly GCA_037141995.1). Taxonomy (GTDB): domain Bacteria; phylum Omnitrophota; class Gorgyraeia; order Zapsychrales; family Fredricksoniimonadaceae; genus Fredricksoniimonas. The sequence goes on along the minus strand of JBAXBM010000128.1, from coordinate 3,656 downwards.
TCGCCAACGTAACGAATCCCCTTGCCTTTATACGGTTCTGGCGGCTTTATCCCGCGAATCTGCGCCGCAACAAGCCCAACCAAAATCTTATCGGCACCCTCAAGCTTTATTTCTGTCGGCTTCGGCGTTGCGACTTTAATATCCTTGGGAACTACAAATTCAACCGGATGACTGAAACCCAGTGTTAATGTTAGTTTTTGTCCCGTAACTGCGCCTCTAAAACCAAGCCCTTGTATCTCTAAATCTTTTGCATGCCCTTTGGTTACACCGATAAACATATTCTTCAACAATGCACGCAATGTCCCATGATCAGCTAAGGATTGCTTAGACTCACTCCCGCACGTGATAAAAACAGAGCCGTCCTTTTGCGCTACTTTAATACCATAATTAATAACAGCAGATAACTTTCCTTTGGGACCGTCTACAATAATAGCAGTAGGCGTCATAGTAATCTTCACATCTTTTGGAACAACTAAAGGGATCTTACCAATTCTTGACATAGCACCTTACCAGACGTAACAGAGGACTTCTCCCCCGATGTTTAATTTGCGCGCTTCCTTATCATCGATAATACCTTGCGATGTTGAAATAACTGCCATGCCTAACCCGCTCAACACACGGGGGATTTCATCATTTTTAACATATACACGAAGACCTGCTTTTGAAATCCGCTTCAAGCCAGAAATAACATTCTTTCGACCGGCGTATTTTAAATAAACCTTAATAATACCCTGTTTGTTATCTTTGATCAACCGCGTATCTTCGATATAACCATCCTTCTTCATCAGCGCGAGTATTTGTTCATTAAGCTTCGAAGCAGGAATATCAACCGTGTCTTTTCGCACAACAATCGCATTACGGATAATTGTCAACATGTTTGCTATTGAATCTGAAACTGCCATCGCGAGGGACCTCTTTTATTTTATTTCTATCTCCGACACCCGCCGGTGATATCTGAATTTCCTGCCCTATCAAAATATTTTAAGACAGGTTCTTCATAACAAGGAACAATCGGGCTAAATATATGCCAGCCGGACTACCAACTTGCTTTTTTAACTCCGGGAATTTCACCTTTCCATGCCAACTCCCTAAAACAAAGACGGCACATACCAAATCGGCGCAGGAAAGCCCTCGGACGTCCGCACAAGTGGCAGCGATTATGCTGCCTTGTCGAAAATTTTGGCTTCTGTTTTGATTTGTTAACCAGAGCTTTTTTTGCCATAAATCCTTTTAACCATTCCTTGATTAATTAGTAAGCGAAGTAAAGGGAATACCCATAAGAGTTAGAAATTCTATATTCTTTTTAGGATCACCGCCCTTGATAACAAAGGTGATATCCATCCCCTGTGCTCGGAAATCACGTCTAGTCGGATCAATTTCAGGAAAAATTGCCTGTTCTTTTAAACCGAGAGAATAATTACCTTCACGATCAAATGATTTGCGAGAAATCCCGTTGAAGTCTCTGTTACGCGGTAATACCACATTGATCAAGCGTTCCATAAACTCATACATACGCTGACGACGCAATGTAACCTTGCATCCCACAGGAGAATTTTCTTTTAAACGAAAATTTGAAACTGCTTTTTTAGAACGTCTTATAGAGGCTTTTTGACCAGTAATGGCTGCCAAATCCTCCGCGGCAACTTCAAGAATCTTTAAATCAGAAATAGCTTCTCCCACACCCATGTTCACAACAATTTTATCAAGTCTGGGTACAGCCATAACATTCTTGATCCCGAATGTTTTTTGCATTTCTGGAATAACTTTTTTCTGATACTTATCGTACAGTTCAGATTTCACGTCAAACACCTCTTAGATTGTTTCACCACTTATTTTGCTGATACGCACTTTTGATCCATCTTTTAAAACACTGGCCTTAAATCGTGCCGGTTTATTCATTTTAGCATCTGCAAGCATAACATTGGAAATATTAACAGGCCGCTCAACATCAATAAAACCACCCGTAGGATATTGATCACTTTTCTTGACAGCTTTCTTCGCAAGATTAATATTTTCTACAACAACTTGATTCTTGCCAGAAAATACTTTCATGACCTTCCCAGTTTTTCCCTTGTCTTTTCCTGCAATAACAATAACCTTATCATCACGTTTAATGCGCAACATTAGACTACCTCGGGGGCTAAAGAAATGATCTTCATATACTCCATGTTGCGTAATTCACGTGCAACAGGACCAAAAACACGCGTACCCTTAGGATTGCCGCCATCATCAATTAATACTACCGCATTTGTATCAAATCGCACATAGGTACCATCCGAGCGACGAATCGGCATTTTTGTACGAACGATAACGCCTTTAGCTTTCTGACCTTTTTTGACAGCTGCATCTGGAGTAGATTCCTTAATATTGACCCTTACGATATCACCGATTCTTGCAGTGAGCTTCCCTTTGGCATTTAAAACACCGATAACAGAAGCAATGCGCGCACCAGTATTATCAGCAACTTGCAAGAGAGTTTTCATTTGAATCATACTGAACCCCTCTCTTTATCCTTATTCCTTGAAATAACGCTTGTTATCGTCCAGCATTTGTCTTTAGATATCGGCCGCGAAGACATGATCTCTACCACATCACCAGCATACGACTCATTTTTTTCATCATGAGCTTTATACCTGGCAGTACGATTCATCAGTTTCCCATACTTTGCATGACGAACTGTAGTCGCAATTTCAACCACACGTGTTTTCATCATCTTGTCACTGACAACCTTGCCGGTCATCGATTTGCGTTTATTTGCTCTTTTTTCCATCTTGATTCTTTCTTTCGTTGATGATCGTCTGAATACGTGCGATCTCTTTCTTGACCATTTTAAAACGCGAAGGTTTTTCAGCCTTCCCGGAAGCACTTTTTTCCTGCCGTAAGGTAAAAATCTCTTTTTTAAGATTTTCATCTCTTTGGACCAACTCTGAATGACCCTGCTCTCTTAATTCTTTGACTTTCATAAATTTTCTATTAGACCTTTTTCGAACGGGTTACGAATTTGGTCTTAACCGGAAGCTTAAACGCAACTAGCCTCAAAAGACTCTTGGCAAAATCCTCGGGAACGCCGCTAATCTCAAATATAACTCGGCCACGTTTTATGACAGCTACCCAATGGTCAAGATCACCTTTGCCTTTTCCCATACGTGTTTCAGCAGGTTTTTTTGTCACCGGCTTATGAGGGAAAATATTAATCCACAATTTCCCAGCACCGCGTAATTTGCGAACCATGGCAACACGACACGCTTCAATATGATTGGACCGGATTAATCCATTATCCAATGCTTTCAAACCATATTCACCAAATGACAACTTGGAACCTGTTGTGGCGATTCTGCGGCATTTGCCTTTTTGTGCTTTACGATATTTTACTCTTTTAGGCATTAACGCCATGATCTGACTCCTTAAGCTTCTACTTTGCGAACATCCTTAATCGTATCGCCTTTATAAATCCAAACTTTAACACCTATACAACCGAACGTTGTAACAGCCTCACAAAAACCATAATCAATGTCCGCACGGAACGTCTGCAGCGGGATCTTGCCGATATGATACTTTTCACGACGGGCAATTTCAGCACCATCAAGTCGACCCGAAACAATAATTTTTACACCTTTACCACCTGCCTGAATAGTCTGCTCAACCGCTCTTTTCAT
>JBAXBM010000127.1:0-6790 GCA_037141995.1 Candidatus Omnitrophota bacterium | reverse complement strand
CTTTCACCATCCACCCGGTCAGGAGCTCAAAATGTTCTTCCGAAAATTTTATCGGGATCATCTGGCGTAAATCAACCCGCAAAAGGTTGATCATGGCCACGATATACGCCACAAACGCGAAATAAACCATATTGCGCACCGCTGTGAGTGAAAAACAAAGAACCGCCGCCCACACCAACAGCCAGCGCAGGTCAATGCGCCGGATATTAAGTAAAAACGTAATGGTTGAAATGATAAGCAAAGATTTAAACGGCGCCTGGCTGCTGAAATCAAACAAAGAAGACCCTTGCAGGGTGCCCTGGAGTTCCGTAATATATTTGAAAAAAATACGATTATCGCCGGACAAAGAAAAAAGAAGTTTAAAAGGATAGGCCGCCCCGGCAAACCCGAGCGGATTGATGATCATGGCCAGAAAAACAACCGCCAGCGCAATCCAAAGCTTGGCATAGCCCTCCGCCGGCAAACGCGATTCATGCCGCCAGGCTGAAGGCAGCGGCGCATAACGTTTTAAGGTTTCAGCCGCCAGGAAAAGGATCACAAGCGCCGGCCCCCAAAAGAAATATCCGTGCATATTTGTCCAGACCACTTGAAGGATGAAGAGGCACGGCAGCGCCCAGCGGCGCTGGATAAACATCGACAAAATCAATAAAAATAATATAAAATAAAGCACGCTGAAAATATCCGGCCGTACCGTAAAACGCGTCTGATAAATTTGAAGGACAGCAAAAAGAAGCGGAATAATGACCAGCTGACGGTCTTTGCGGTAAGTCCATAAAAGAACGACCATAAACGTAAAAACAACAATCCCTGCCTGCAAATAAAGCAGACCATCCATACCAAAAGCAGTCCGCACACCATTAAGCACAACCTGAAAAAGCCACTCATGATTGATCCACGGTTTACCCGCAATCGTGCAGGAGAGGATATCCTGCGCCGGCACCTTGCCGGATAAGGTGATCACCTCTCCCATTTTTAAATGCAACCAGATATCAAGATCCTTCACCTCAATCATTGCCGAAAACATGATCAGCGAAAAAAGAATGGCCAGCGCCAGTATCCCGAAAATCTGTGTCAGCTTGCGGTAAAAATCAAGACTCATGCGCTCTCCTCGTAATAAAAGGCGGCCTTTAAAAGGGCCTGGGTATAAGGATGCCGCGAAGATCTGAACAACTCCTCGCAACCGGAACATTCAACAATCCGCCCGTGACGCATCACCGCGACCCTGCGGCTCAAGCGGCGGACAGCGCGCCAATTGTGCGAAATAAATAAATACGTTACCCCGGTCAATCGGGGAAGATCCTCCAGCACCGCAAGAATATCCTGCTGGACCAGCACATCCAGTGACGACAACACCTCATCCAGGATCAGCAATGCCGGCCGGCTCATCAGCGCCCTGGCAATAGCCAGCCGCTGGCGCTCGCCGCCGGAAAATTCATGCGGATACCGCGCCAGGATATCCGCCGGCAGCCGTACCAGCGCAAGGGCCGCACGCATGCGCGACGCTTCTTCATCCCGGCCCATCCGCGGCTCAAGCGTGAGCGCTTCTTTCAGGACAGCATGAACGGGATACCGCGGGTCAAGGCTCATAAAGGGATCTTGAAAAACCATGCGCACCTGGCGGCAAAAATCCCCCCGCCGGTCTGCCGCAGAAACAAATTCCCGATCCTGAAAAATCACACGCCCTTTATCCGGCACTTCCAGCCCCATAACAATCCGCGCCAGAGTCGTCTTGCCGCAACCCGATTCTCCCGCCACGCTTAAATGTTCACCGGCGGGCAAGTCAAGGCTGACATCATCCAGCGCTACAACACCACCGGGGAATATTTTGTGTAACCCCACAAGTTGCAATAGCATATCACATCCCCCCTGCCGACAGCAATGCCCGCGCATCCGGATGGTCATCCGCAATGACCCGGCCATGCGAAAGGATAACGATATCGTCGGCAAGGCGGCTGACCATGCCCAGATCATGGGCAATCAGAACAATCGAAAGCCCAAGTTCCCGCCGAAGCTTACGGAACAACTCCATGATGCGCGCCTGCAGGATCACATCCAGACTGCTGGTCGGTTCATCGGCCACAAGGAGCGCCGGCCTGGTACACACCGCCATGGCGATCATCGCGCGCTGACGCAATCCGCCGGACAACTCATGCGGATAACAAGCGGCCACGCGCCGCGGATCATCAATCCCGGCGAGAGCCAAAAATTCCAGCATTCGTTCCCGCAAATGCCCCCGTCCGCCGCCACAATGAATCATGAGCGTCTCAAGGATCTGATCCCCGACAGTAAACACCGGGTCAAAAGCGCTTGCCGGCTCCTGGAATGACATTCCAACCCGCGCCCCGCGCCATCGGGATACCGCCCGCACGTCGCTGTCGAGGATATCCATGACGCCATCCCACACTACCTGGCCGCGCACCAGGCGCATCGCATCAGGAACAAACCCCAAAAGGACCGATGCCAGAGTTGTTTTCCCGCTGCCCGAACCACCAACCACACCGATAATCTTTCCCTTTGCAACAATCAGAGAAACGTCGTTGAGAATGAAAACATCCGGCTTTTCCCGAAGCGCCAGTGTGATCCCCCGTGCGGCAAGGAGTGGTTGTGTCATGCCCCGCCCCCTTTGCCGTTTAGCCATGGATCCCACGCATCCCGGAGCGCATCACCGACTAAATTAAAACACAAAACAGTCATGCCGATAAAAAACGCAGGCCAAAGGATCCATGGGGCAAACTGTATCCTTACAATACTCATGGCTTCGGCGAGCATATTCCCCCAGCTGGCATAAGGATCCTGGATGCCAAGACCAATCAGGCTGAGCGCCGATTCTCCCAAAATATACCCCGGCACCGCCAGTGTGACTGCGGCCAGGGAATATGAAATTGTATGCGGAAGAATATGCCGCATAATGATTGCCAAATCAGAGAGACCCATGGTTTTAGCCGCCAGCACATAATCCCTCGCTTTTAAAGACAGGCACATACCCCGGATCACGCGCGCCAGCCCTGCCCAGCCGATAAAAGAAAGAATGATCACAATCGCGGCATAAACCTGCAGGGAATCAAGGCTGTCAGGAACCGCCGCCCGCAGGGCGAGCAATAAATAAAAACCGGGCACCATCATCACCATTTCACACACACGCATCAACGCCTGATCTGTCCGCCCACCGCAATACCCCGCGATGCCGCCCACCAGCAATCCAACTCCGAAAGAAATAAAAACCCCCAAAAGCCCGATCGTCAGCGATACCCGCGCCCCGTGGATGATCCTTGAAAAAATATCACGTCCGCGGCTGTCTGCCCCCAATAGATAAATACGGCCCGGAGCATCGACTGTAAAAAAATGCCTGTCAAACGGCACAACCCCCAGCAAACGATAACTTTCTCCCCCGCTAAAAAATTTCACCGGATAGATTGCAGCTGTTTCATGATACATGCGCCGCCTGAAAATATCATACGACATGGCAACGCCCCGCACATGCAATCCGGCCCACTGTCCAGAGGGAGTAAAAAAGTGAAGACCTGTCGGCGGGCAATACGTATGTGCCCGGGATTCATCCCGGAGCGAATACGGCGCCAGCACATCAGCCAAAAGCGCGGCGGCATAAAAAACCCCCAGGATCCAGAGGGCCGTCACCGCCATGCGGTCCTTCAGGAATTTCTGCCAGGCGAGGCCTGCTTCATTGCGCGGCATTGTCATGGGTTTCATCCAATTTTTATCCTGGGGTCTGCTTTGGCAAGGGCGATATCTGCCATCAGATTGCCGGCCACAAACAAAACACCGCCCATCATCATTCCCGCCATCACCAGATAAATATCTTTGGCGCGCACCGCCGTCAGCATCATGCTCCCCAGCCCCGGCCAGCTGGTGATAATTTCCATGAGCGCCGCACCGCTTAAGAGCGAAGCGAATTCATACCCCAACAGCGTGATCATCGGATTGATGGCATTGCGCAAGGCATGAACATAAATAACCCTGTCCTCTGGAATTCCCCTGGCTCTCGCTGCAAAAATATACTGACGACCCAAAACCTCCAGCATGTTGCCGCGCATGAGTTTCTGAAGGACGGCGATCGACCCCAGGGAAAGTGCCGTCACCGGTATCACCAGATGCCTGGCCATATCTATCATCCTGGCGATAAAAGGCAGCTCCCCGGCCCCCGGGCTTTCTATGCCGCCCAACGGCAGGCACCCCGTCACGGCGGCCATAAAGAGCAGGATCATCGCCACAAAGAAACCAGGCAGAGAAATAACAGCATACGCGGCGCACTGAAGGGCCCGGTCGCGTCCATTGCCGCGATTCAAGGCCGCCCAAATACCAAGCGGGATTGCCGCCATCCATGTGACAAGGAACGCTGCCAGCGACAGGATAAACGTATTGACCAATCGGGGCCCAATGATCTGCGCCACCGGGACATTATAGTAAAAAGAATACCCCCACTCCCCCCGGAAAAGCCCGGCAAGCCAGTGCAGGTACTGCTGCCACGCCGGCGCATCAAGCTGATACAGCCTGGTGTAATACGCCAGGGTATCTTTTGATATCTGCGGATCAAGGCGCAGGGTGTCCAGGAAATTCCCCGGCGTCAGGCGCATGAGCATGAACGTCACCGCGCTCATAACAACCAAGAGCGCCATCGCGATCAAAATTCGTTTTACAATGTATTTCAACATATCAAATGAAACAATCCCTGAAATTCATTTCTATCAAAAGCTCCAGCTTCCAACTCGCAAAAGTGACACCCGAATTTATTCCCCTGTCCCCGGTGCAGGGACTGTCCCTTTCCCCTTCCCTTCCCCTTGTTTACTTAACATAAATCTCTTCAATATTATGCAAAACGCCGCCGAAGGGTGATGGCTTGAGATTGCCAAATCTGTTTTTTACCGCCACCAGGCGCGCCCCAAGCGCGGTATAAATCACCGGCAATTCCTCAACCACAATCTTCTGATATTCATCATACAGCGATTTTCTTTTGCCCTCATCAAATTCCTTAACACCCGCCGTAAAAATATCATCGATGCGCTTTTCCCATGCTGTCGCCGGGGCCTGCTGGCGGGGATGCCACATATGAAGCTGACCGGAAGAACGCCAGACATTCTGCCCGAAATGAGGGTCTATGCCGCCAGTAAGACCCAGGATAACCGCATCCCAGTCACATGTTGACGTCAATTTTGCAACGAGGGTATTAAATTCCACCAGCTGAAGGTTAACCTTCATGCCCGCGCGCTCCAGGTCACTGCGGATAATCGCCGCCGCATCCACACGTTCTGTATTATCCGCATTGGTGTAAAGGTTAAATTCCAGCGGGCGGCCTTCAGCATCCTCAAGTATCCCGTCGTTATTTTTATCAGCGCACCCCATCTCCGCCAATAACCCCCGCGCCGCCTCAAGGCTGTAATCATATTTCCTGACATCCCCGCAATAAAAAAATCCTGCCGCCGGGCTTTCCGGCGAATCCTGCGGATAGCCCATCCCGTTCTTGACAATCTCAATGATGCGCTTCTTATCCACCAGATGCGCTACCGCTCGACGGAAACGAACATCCGAAAACCACGCCCGCTTATACGGCGCCACAAACGGCTTCCCGTTCGCTGTATTTATGCCGGGATTCTGGTTGAACGTGATAAAACTTGTCCCAAGATCCGGGCCGAGGTCATACACCGTAAAACCTTTGGACGCTTCCTGGGGCTTCAGCAAAGGATAATCCATGCCCCGCATGGTGTAAACATCAATGCTCCCTTCGATGAATTTTAATAACTCGACATCCATCCCAGGCACAATAACATATTCAATCCTGGGAATATAGGGCAGCACCCCTCCATCAGCATCTTTTTTCCAATAATACGGATTGGCGGAAAAGACCACTCGCCGGCCCGGCTGATACTCCTTCAGGCGGTAGGGCCCGCTTCCGACAATATCCGACAGCTTCGCGTTGATCCCCCAGGTAAAGGTAAATTTCTTGTCGCGGACAGCTTTTTCAAGCGCATGCCGCGGCAGTATTTCCTGTCCGAGGCTTCGTAAAAAAGGCGCAAACAGCGCCGGTAAAGTAAACCGGACAGTCAGCGGATCAACCGCGTCAACACGCAGCGGCTTGCCTTCTACCGTAAAAATATCCCGCGCAGAACTTGGCACTTCATCATTAAATATCAAGTCATTGAATGTGAAAACCACATCCGCGGCAGTCAACGGCACCCCGTCGGACCAGCAGAGGCCCCGGCGCAAATGAAATGTCCAGATGAGCCCGCTTTTGTCCGCTTCCCAGCGTTCGGCAAGATTGGGGATCACTTTCAGGGTAAACGGATCCATCGTGGTCAACCCCTCGAACATATGTCCCGTCATCGTCGTGGTTGATGTTTCCTTGGCCAGGATCGGATTAAACGAGCGCGGATCGGACGTGACGGAAAGGACAAGCGTGCCGCCATAACGTGTAGGAGCCGCCCCGATGACAGGCGCCGTGACCACGGCTAAAATAAAAAAGCACAACAGGAACAACCCTGTTGTGCTTTTGAATACTCCAGGAACCATCCTCACCGCTCGCTATTGGTCGCCGCATTAATAACAATCGTCTGCGCCGGCGCCTGATCAAAAAGCTGTTCCACATTAACTGTGGTTGAAGCCTTGCGCGTATCCGGCAGGCTTTCCAGCAAAGAACGCTGCTTCTTTGTGGTGATCAGGGCCAAAGCGATGCATGTGGTCAAAAAAATCACACACAGCGTCGTTGTCACCTTCAGGATAAACTGGTTTGTCTGGGCTCCCAGAAGATTTTCCGCTGAATCAAATCCCTGCGCCAACC
>JBAXBM010000126.1:0-7068 GCA_037141995.1 Candidatus Omnitrophota bacterium | reverse complement strand
TGATGTTTTTCATACGGCGCCTTTCTTCTTTCACTATCAATTCACTCCTAACGCTTTTTTCGCAATGGCCATGGCATCAGCCGCATCAACGGTTGTATCGCTATTAAAATCAGCCTGCGCCTGCTGCGCGCTCGTGAGCGGGCCGCCAACGGTATATTTCAGCACCAGCGCAGCGTCGTACATGGTCACCCGGCCGTCGCCGGAAACGTCGCCCGTTGGAATGTTGATCCCCGGTGTATCTAACGCGGCCAACTGTGTTAACATTTCCAGGACTTCATGCCTGACCTGATCTGCCACGGTCCGATCCCTGGGTAATTCCCACAATTGATTCTTGCCTGACAGGCGGGCAATAATCACCCGATCCGCGGCCGTATCCAACAATGTCCGCGCTGTTTTAAGAATCAGCGCGCTATGACCCGATTTCTCAAGCGCCACCACCCGGTCATTGAGAATTCTCATATACTCGTAATCCTCAACCCCTTCACGCGTCGCTTCCATATGTTTACCGTCAATCACATCCGTCGGAAAAACAAATGAAGCGGTGTAATTGGAAAAACTCGGGTATTCATTCCATCCCCAGCCTGTTCCGCCATCCGTAAAAGACCAAAACCCTTCTCCTTTAGCCCCGTATTTCCAGGAAAACCACGCCTCAAGCATGTTATATGAATATGGATCCAGTAATCGGGTCGGCGCGCTGGCGGAATAAAACCGCAATTCATGCCCGTTGTCCCGTTGGGTCAAATAAAAATCATGAAAAGACTGCGGCGCATTGATCCACGTCTCAAGGCATGGGCTCAAAATCTGACTTACTGCAAAAAGCTCCGGTGCGGCCTGGGCCGGATCAGGCCATCTCACATCCTCAAAAATACGCATACCCGGTTGAGCCGCATGGATCACATGGGCCGCTTGAATAACGATATCATCCTGGGCCGGCGTATACGGCTCATCAACAATACACAGGATCAATTGTTCAGGGTTGATATTCCAGGCTTTAAGCTGCGCGGCCCACCAATTAATCCATTCCGTCACCGCCCGGGTATACGCCTGAGTCCCCGCTTCAAAACCAGCGAAGTTCGACGTAAACCCGAGGTCAACATAGTAACTCTTGGCATTTGGCCAACGGTCGATAAATGTCTTAAAATATTTGGCATCAGGAACCTGGATCATATGCCCGCTAGCATCATAACTCCCCCGGCGCAGACAGCCTGTCGAGACAGGCGAATCAACAAAATGTTCCTGCAAATGCCCGATCAAAGACGCATAATTCTGAGCCGTGACACTGTAAGCTCCGTCTAGAGCCGTATAATCCCAGCCTTGCAAATGCAATGACGGCTTGTCTGGAAAACGAAACGGGTAAATTTTCAGGCGCAACGGGAATGCTGAAAGATTCAAGCCATCTCCTTCCAACATGATCTGACCCCGATAGTCGCCCGAAGGCAGATCTACCGGATGAAAGGTCAGCCAGATCTGCCGCGTCAGGCCAGCGGGAATATGCACGGTAAATCTCCCGGTCTGCGCGGGTACCACCGGCAACGCCGCTGCCACAGGCATATTATCCACCGTATCCGTAAAGGGGACTTCATGGACGGTAATATAGGAGGGATTCGTCCCCCCGGGTAAGCCTTCAATTGAGAAGGCAACATCCACGTCAGACGCACCGGCATTGCTAAGATTAAATGCCTGTGCCCTGAATTCATTGGCCATCATGAACACCTCAGGCGCAACGGTCGCCGGTTTAGGCAGCGTTGTGGGGGTTAGCCTGTCCCAACGAAAAAATGGCCAAACAATAAGGCCATTTAATCCTTTAGCCCGCCAGAGAGCGGCTTGCACCGCGAAAATCCGGCGCTGCAGATCATTGATCGGGAAAATCGTCGAGAAGGTACTCCAGGAAGGCACTTGAACCGCCGGAACCAAAGCATTGACAGCATTCAGCTCCGATAATAATTCATTCTTGCCAGATTCTGCCAGAGAACTGGCGGCTATTGACTCACGCTGCGTTTTTACATCCGCGCGAAGCCTCACGCGCAATTTCGATTCCGTCACCAGCGTTTTTAAATAATCATCCGTTACTGTCACGGGAGAATCGGTGTAGCCAGAAGACAATAATGAATCATCCCCCTGATACACCTCAATCTCATCCACCCACCAGAAAATGCTTGGCGGTAAATAAAAGCGGATATACCGCCCATGCGTCCTTAAATCATGCGCCTGATAGCGTAATAATTGATCCGGAACGCCTGCCGATGGTATCGGCGGATTTAAAACTGTTACATCCATTAATGGCGTTTGTTCTGCGCCGTTCTTCTCTACCAAGTCTCCGATATAGTGCCAGGATTGTCCGTCATCACTCACCAGCATATAAATCCCGTAAGGATAAACATCCCATATGCCGTTGCTCGCCATTGTACTAAAATTTACCCCTGCCACAGGCATGCTGCTTTGTAAATCCAGGGTAATAGCAATACGGTTCTGCTTCTGCCAGCCAACCGTCCCCTGTTGCCCCCGGAAATCCTTCGCAACATGATTACCATCGGTCAACTGAACCGCATCGCCCGGTTCCGTGATCGCATAATAGGCGAAATTCGGCGCCGGATCCATGGTATACGGTTTATTGAGCGCGATATTACGCGGCGTCACGATCACCGGCAATTGACGGGTCGAATGAATAACACCATCACTGACCGTGAATGTAACATATTCCGTCCTGGCCAGGCCTTGCGCCGGGGGTGTCCATGTCAATGTTCTCGACGCCGGATCGAATACAGCGCCCGCCGGTATCTCCTCCGCGGTCATGGTCAATATCCTGGTGTCCGCTGATTCCACCTGAACGATCGCTCGAACCTGTTCGCCTTCCGTTGCTTTTACCGGATCTGTCTTGATATAAAACGGCAATTCCGTATACAGCCCATAAATATCATCAAGGGTCAGCGCGCGGTTATAAATCCGCACATCATCGATCGTTCCGTCAATGGCACCCAGCATCAGCGGTTTAAGATTGTTGGCCAGAATACCGCCCCCCATGAAATTCCCTTGAGGCTGTCCATCGAAATACAACATCCCGCCGGTGCTGGCGTTATACACAACCGTCACATAAACCCAACGATTCTGTGGCAGTAAAATCGAGTCCGTTTCCCGTGTCCACACGCCATTGGATGTTGCCCAAAGCTGCATTTTGCCGGGATACTTTTGCTGGCCGTAATAATACAAAGCAAAATTCGCGTCTAATGTCGTAGACCATTTACTGAAAATCTGTTTTGCAAGGCCGCTATTTGTATACGATCGCGCGTTTAACCAAAATGAAAGTGTCAGTTCATTGGGCATATTCAGATCATCCGCATGGGGGATCCTGATAAAGTTATTTTCAGCAAAATACAGGGCCTTGCCTTTGTGCCCGTCAACCCATAAAGGATTCCCTGAAAAAATACCGGCATGCCCGTGCCCTGTCACATCATTGACCTGCGTGCCGGAACCTTCATCAAAATTCCAGTAGGCGACAAGCCCATCGGCCGTATTCGCCCAGGCAGCATCATCGGAAATGATATTCAACCCCAGAAAACAAATAATAATTAGTAACACTTTAGGCATAACGCCTCCGTCAATTCAACCCAAGCACTTTCCTGGCTATCGCCGCGGCATCAGCCGCGTCAATGACCGTGTCGCCGTTCATATCCGCCAGCGACTGCTGCACCGTTGTCAGGGAACCACCCAAAGCATACTTCAAAATCAGCGCAGCATCGTACATACTCACCCGGCCGTCGCCGGAAACATCACCTGGTAAACTGTCGCCTGTTTGTGTCTCTACTGCCCTCAAGGACATTAATGCTTCAAGGATTTCGTAACGCACCTGTTCAGATACCGTCCTGTCTTTGGGCTGATACCAATACTCTTTATTTAAATCCGGCCGGCCGGCAATAACACGGTCTGCCGCTGTATTCAGGAGTGTCCTGGCCCCTGTCAAGGCCGCGGCAACAATGCCCTTCGCTTCCAGCGCCGTCACCTTGTCATGGAGCATTTTCAGGTATTCATAATCCTCAACACCCTCACGGATGGCTTCCATATGCTTCCCATCGGTCACACCTGTCTTTGAAATAAAAAAGAACGAATAGTTCGTCATCACGGTATATTCATTCCAGATCCATGACCCATTCTGATCGGCAAAAGCCCAGAACGACTCGCCTTTCACTCCGTTCTTCCAGGCAAACCAGGCTGAAGTTAAATTATAGGTGTACGGATCCAGCAAGCGGGTCGATCCGCTGCAGGAATAAAACCATAGCTCATGCCCATGATCACGCTGATTTAAATAAAAATCCCGATAACTTTGCGGCAATCTGATCCACATGGGTAAATTCGGGCTAAGCTGATGACTGACCTCAAAAAGCTCGGGCGTGGCTTGCGACGGATCAGTCCAGGTCACATCCTCAAAGATACGGATATCCGGCTGAGCCGCGCGAATAACCCTGGCATAAGGGATAATAATGTTGTCTTCCGTGACAACCGAGGGCTCGTCACGTATCAACAGTCCGACCTGTCCAAGATTAATATTCAGGGCTTTTATCTGCGCCGCCCACCAGTTAATCCATTCCGTAACAGCCTGGGTAAAAGCCGGTGTCCCGATATCAAACGAGTAAAATTTCGTCTGCACGTTGGAGAATATAAAATATTTCGGAGCGTTGGGCCAGCGGGCAATCCAGGCCTTAAATAATGCCGAGTCCGGCGCCTGGGTCATATGCCCATTGACATCATACTTTCCCGCCGGCATCACCCCATTCGTGGCCCAGGGAGAATCAACAAAATGATTTTTCAAATTCTGAATGATCGCGGCACGATTTTCCGGCGTAACAGAATAAATGCTGTCCCTGTCCGTATAATCCCACCCTCCCAGATGAAACGCGGGATGATCTGGAAAATTAAACGGATAAATTTTTAACCGCAGCGGGATTGAGGAGAGGTTCATCGTATCCCCTTCAAGATTAATCTCTCCCTGATAGTCCCCGGCAGGCACATCCGCCGGATGAAACGTCAACCAGATCTGGCGCGTCAAACCCGGCGGGATCGTAACCGCGAACTGCCCGTTGTTCGGTGTCACAACCGGCAAGGCCGCGGCCACCGGGGTATTATCTGCCGTATCGGTAAACAGCACTTCATGGACCGTGATATACGAGGGATTGACTCCGCCCGGCAGGCCCTTGATAGAAAAACGAACCACCGTGTCGGCGTCACCCGCATTACTAAGATTAAACGCTTGCGCCCGGAATTCATTGGACATCATGGACATGGATAAATTGACCGCTCCAGTTTGAGGCGTCATGGTAGGCGTAAGCATATCCCAGCGGAAAAAAGGCCAAACCGTCACAGGACTTAAGCCCTGCGACCGCCATACCGCGGCCTGTACCGCGAAAATCCGGCGATGCACATCATTAATCGGGAAGATGGTCGAAAACGTGTCTACCGATGGGATTTGAACAGAAGGGATCAACGCCAAAATTGCTGCCAGTTCATTTTTGATTGCTGTCAGCGCAACTTCAGAAAACGTGGCGGCATTCACCAGAATTGTGACCGCATCAAGATCATTCCAAAGCCTTGACCGTAATTTTGACGTCACCATTAATCTCTTAAAGTAATCATCTGGTGAAGTGATCGCGGCGTCAGGATAGGCCATTGTTAACAATGATCCATCCCCGCGATAAATTTCAATCTCATCCAAGAATAAAAATGGCCCCGTCGGTGCAATCATGAACTTCACATACCGCCCATGCGTTTGCAGATCATGCGCTTTATAGCGGAACAGGGAATACTGGGAAAGCGATGACAGCACATTGTTAATCATATTCATGGCCGCCAGATCCCCGGCATAATGCCAGTTAATATTATCATCACTCACCAGCAGATAGATACTTTTGGGTAATTGAACTCCAGCGCATCCTGCGGCAGTATTAAGGCTGAATCCGGCAATCGGTTCGCTTTTCCCCAAGTCTATGGTCACCGGCACCATAATCTTGCTCTGCCACCCCACCGTCCCCGGCTGAGTCCAGAAATACCCCGATACATACTGGCCATCCGTCAATTGCGTGATGTCGCCGGTATCGGTACAAAGAGCATAATTAGGTGCTACGTTCAACACATATGACTTGTTCAATGCGATGTTTTGCGGACTGACAATCACCGGTAAATCCCGGGTGACCCGCACAACCCCGTCACTGACCGAAAACCTGAAATTGACCGTCCTTGCCGCACCTTTGAGTAACGGCGTCCATGTCAGGACGCTAGTCGCCGGGTCAAACAAAGCCCCCTCCGGCAACATATCCGCTGTGACCGTCAAACCGCTCGCGCCATTGGATTCTACCTGAACCGGAACTTGGACCTTAACCCCTTCAACCGCATTGATCGTATCAATTTTAACGTAAAACGGGGAACTACTATAAAGGCCAAAAACATCATTGCCGCCGAGCGCGCGATTGTAAATCTTCACATTATCGATCCTGCCCTTAACGCAATACGTCGTATTCCCTGCCCAACCGGAACCATAAGGATAAATACAACCAAAAAGTAACGAAAGGCTTTTGTTCGCGGATACAGGCGTCCAGTTGGTAATCATATGAGAAGAATTAACATCCAAAAGTCCATTCAAATATATTTTAACGGATTTATCAGGCGATAACGTCACGGTAATATGATTCCAGGCATCCGGCGTCATTTGCCCGGTTGTCGTGAAACTGGCTGACGTAGCCCCTCCGATATTGAACGTAACCTTGTTCGTGGCTTCACGGATCAACCGGTAATTATACTGGCCGCTCCCGTTCCACGGCTTGCTCAAAATATCTCCCTTATCCGTATCCGAACTATCCGGGTAATACCAAACTGAAAATGTCATTTCCCCGCCGGTATATTCAAACGGCGTTGCCCCCATGCCCTGGACACGATTCTTAAACCCGTCAAAACTGACCGCTGAACCTTTTTGCCCGCTGGTCCAGCCCGCGCCATCGACCAGCTGGCCGTAATAACCATGCCCGGAACTGTCTTGCGCCGTCAGGCCGCTGCCTTCATCAAAATTCCAGGCCGCCACCAGGC
>JBAXBM010000125.1:0-7073 GCA_037141995.1 Candidatus Omnitrophota bacterium | reverse complement strand
CATTGCGTGAAAGGATTAACGCCCATGATTGAATCAAACATAAAGATCACGGCGCTGGCAATCATGGCTAGATAGGCATACGCCCTGAACCGCCTTAATCCCAGAACAAAACTTACACCCAGGAAAGCAAGTCCCAGGATCGATAATGAAAACGAAACCCACGGCTGTTTTATAAACGACAAAATACAGAAAGAAAAACACAGCGCGGCCGCACAGGAAAAGAACTGATCAAAGACAACATCAACACCATGGATCCGCGGTTCTTTCTTCAAGCGATGTGTTAAATAGAAACTGACGGCCATCGATATGGTCGCCCAAAAACACATAAACCCGTACCAGGTCCACAGCAATCCCAGAAAATAGACATCCGGCATATATTCCAATCCCAAAAACAAGACCCTCACGGCAACAATCGCGGATAAGATGTACGCAAAAAAACGGTATATCCTCTCCTTAAAAGTTATACCCATAAATAACAAAAACGGGATTTCAATCATCCACATCAATAAAGTCGTGGTGGGCAGGAATCTCAATGCTATTGACAGCGTGATGGCAAAAACAGCAGCCACCATATCACTGATATATATTTTCTCTTGCCCTAACTTCTTCATCCACAACGCGCACACCAGATAAATTACTCCCGCGACAAAGACCATCACACAACGCTGCGCATAAAACAATTTAAGGATCAAGGGATAAGACAAAACACTATATAAGACTATGTTGCCGAAGTTGATCGCCGCCAGAATTTTCGCCGGAACCGGTTCATCAATCGTTCTCACAAGATGAACGCCGATAAGAAATACGGACCAATAACAAGAAAGAAACGCAAAATTCATTAAGTCATAATAATTGTCGAGAGAGATCCCAAAAGGTATTTCCCCATAAAAAGATGAAGTAAGATGGGGTATCAGCCAGACAACATGGATAGCATACGTCACAACAATCCCTAATGAAAGGATCTTGACCCATTGAAATCTATAGACCAGGTAAAGCACCAGTATCGCCAGAAACAACAAGCTGCTGATAGTAAAGGTCGTGATCTGGCCGATTGTCAATGTCAGATAGGCCACGCAAAGCACAACCGACGCCATTCCTTCTGATTTATGCAGCATCACATGTGTCATCATTCCCGCCACCACCAACGCCAGGAGAAAAACATCTGCGCCCTGGCTGGCAATGATTCTCGACGCCTCGAAATGATACATCGCATATGTCGTAAAATAAATAATAGCCCAGGCGCCTCCCAATAAAACCCGGCCATAATGCAAAAACTTTTCTTTGGCCTCCAACTTAAACCCGACAAAAAAGAGCGTTCCGCCGACAACATATCCAAAAGCAATCTTTAAAAACGGGCCAAAATATTTAAACGAATAGCTGATCAGGAACGCCACCCCTAATGCAAGGACAGCTATACCGATCTTATTAAGCCAGTGACGTCCGAAATCCAATTCCATGTCTGCCTGCTTAAACGGCGTGCCAGTTTCAAGAAGAACATCCGGCTTCAGCCGTACAACTTGCGCCACTAGAGACGGTTCAACTGTCTTTGCATCGGCAACATGAATATCCCCGCCTGCATGCTCAAGCCTCTGGATCAGCAGTTCCAAATCCTTTATTTTCTCTTCAAGCGCACACAAAGAATACTTGATATCCTGCAGCTGACGCTTGGCATCCTTAAGATTATCACCCCCAGAAATGCCGGCACTCAAGGGATCACTCTTTGCCGGTGAAAACATGGCGATCAGCACAGCCAGCGGCCCTGTAAAAATCGACAACGCAAGAAAACCGCCCATCCCGAGCTTTTTCTGGTCGGCAAGGTACAATGTGACAATAATAGATATGAACCAGCTCCACAGCATATACATAACGGACCTCCTGATGCCTTATTCCGCCGGAAGAATAGAATTTCCTTTACTCCCCATCGTCAGCTCCAGGGCCAGCGATTTAACTTTCTTTAGATCTGTCTTTCCCGTTCCGAGAACCGGAATTATCTCAACGCGATAAAAGTTATCTTTCTTTGGGATCCATAAATTCGGGATACCCTTGCGGGCCAACGATTCACAAACAGCCTCAACATCCATATCAACCATGTGAAGCACCACAAGCTTCTCGCCCTTTTTATCATCAGCCACCGAAGTCACAGCAATAACAGTATCCGTCGCCCCTAATGCTTCCATTATATTTTCTTCGACCTTGATATGCGGAACCATTTCACCGCCGATCTTGCTGAAGCGGCTCAAACGATCAGTGATCTTGATAAATCCATCTTCATCAATTGTGGCTATATCCCCCGTAATATACCAGCCTTCCTTAAGCACTTCCGCTGTCTTGGATGGATTATTCAAATAGCCTCTCATCACGTTCGCGCCTTTAACCAATAACAATCCTTCTTCATTGGATCCTTTGAGTTCAAATGTATCCGGATCAACCACCTTAACCGCAACGCCGGGGATCGGATGGCCAACCTTGCCGAACTTATGGCCGATCTGACCGGGATCAGCTCGCCGCGCCAACTTAGATGCGCCCACTGAGCGGGTACCGGAATCAATTTGATTCACCTGAGTTTCTTCACTTATATAATTTGGAAAACCAACAGTCACAATGGGAGATAATTCAGTTGCCCCGTATCCTTCAAATGGTGTTACCCCGAACTTATCACGGAACGCATGGGCCAATGGTTCTTTCAGTTTCTCAGCACCAACAACAGCCATCCGCACAGAAGCAAACTGCTCTTGGGTGCACTTCTTCACATAAGCTGATAAGAATGTGGGCGTTCCCATCAAAATCGTCGCTTTATATTTTAGCGCAAGCTTTCCAATGGTTCCTGCATCCAGCGGATTAGTGTGATAAGCGACTCCAACCGCTGTCCCCACAGGAAAACACATCGTCGCGGTAAAACCAAATGAATGAAAAAACGGCAACGCCGCAACAACCACATCATCCTGCCGGACATTAAAAACCTGGTATAACCCTTCAATATTTGAAAATACATTGGCATGTGTTAACACAACGCCTTTGGGCTCTCCTGTCGATCCACTGGAAAATATGACCGTTGCCGCATCATCCACATTAAGCTTATCGCCGCGGACAAACATACGGCTTAACATCCATCCTGGGAACAGACATGCCGATAAAAAGTATATCCCCGACTTTACCGGACTGATTTTTTGTTTTATATCCTCCAGAAAAATCATCTCCGGCTTTGCCGTAATGCCCGCCTTTTCCAGAAAAGCCCTGGAAGTGATGATCATCCGCATATGGCACTGCTTAACGCACGAATCAAAAGCCTCCGCAGAAAGTGTAAAATTCAAATTGACCGGAACTTTTCCCGCAAAAGCAACCGCAATATTAGCAACAGCCGCCATACAAGAAGACGGCAATAAAACCCCCACCATCTCATTGGTTTCCTTAGGGAGTCGATCTGAAGAGAATAAAATCTTTGATATGGCAACGGCACCCGCGAACACTTTGGGATAAGTCAACGAAACGCCCATAGAGTCTGCCATACAGAACTTGAAAGGATGCCGCTTCACTTCATCAATAAAAGCCAAATGCAGCTTTTTACGCCAGGCGCCGCGCAAAATATTTGCCTCAGCCCCCAACTCTTGTACCGCCAGGCGGACCTGGTGGGCTTTGGATGCCGCGGGCATCGGGTTGCCAAAAACAATCGAAACCGGATACAAGGTAAAACGCGGGATCTTCCAGAAATACTTGCCCCGGGCAAATGAATAAATACTGCCCCAAATATTATCGAGGTACAGCGGGATAATCGGCGCATTTAAGCCCTTCATGATATGCTCAAAACCTTTATTAAATGGCAGCATATTCCCTGTTCGCGTTAAAAATCCTTCCGGGAAAATACATACCAGCTCACCGCCTTCAATCGCCTTCCTCGCTTCAGTAAACGCGCGCATGATCGCCTTCGGCCCCTCTTCACGGTCAATCGGAATAACTTTTAAGATACGGCAAAATAAGTTAACTACAGGGAGTTCATACATTTTGCGATACATGATAAAACGGACAGGGCGTTTCAATGCCGCGAGTATCAAAATTGCATCAACATAAGAAATATGATTTGAGATCAATAAAGCGCCGCCCTCATCAGGTACCAGCTTGCTGTTAAGAACGCGCAACCTATAAACCGAATGCGCTAATACCCAATTAATCAACCGTACCAAAGCTATGGGCAATGTCACAACAATATAAACAGTTGCCATCGCGGTCAAACCAGCCACAATCCAGAAAATCTTATCTGATCCAATCGCCAGGTGTCCTCCGAAATACCATAAAAAACCACCCGCCAACAATGACCCGCCGGATGAAACCATGTTCAACACGGAAAGATACTGCCCGCGCTCTTCTGTCGGACTCCAGCGCTGGAAAAAAGCATTAAGTGGCACCGTATAAAATCCGGCACATACACCCAGGATAAACAACATAACCAGCGCAGCAAAATAATGCCCCCCAAAGCCGAGCAAAAATGACATGCCCGTAATTCCCATAGCCCCTAGTGGCACAAGGCCCAATTCAACTTTCCCTTCAGACGCCATTCCGGCAAAAACGCTCCCCGCCGCGATGCCTAGCGACACAGCAACCAGCAAAAAGCTGATATGAATCTGATCAACAGAAAGCACATGCGCGCCGTAGATCAGAATGTTCATCTGAAACGCGGTGCCCAGGAAATTAAAAAAAGCCAGTGCCATCATCGTCAGGAACAAACCCTGATCTTTCCGGATACCTGTCAACGCCTTCCATGTCCCTGAGAAAAACCCCTGGCTCTTTATCGGTTCCTGTCTTTCCGAGCGAATGGCAAAACTCACCACAAAGCCTATCAAGGCCAAAAAGCTCATTACAAATCCGATATAATATAAATGGCTATTGAAAATTTTGAACAACAGCCCACCTATCGCTGTCCCCAGGATTATCCCGACAAAGGTGCAAAGCTGAATATACCCGTTCCCTTTCGAAAGTTCTTCCTCATTTAACATCTCCGGTAAAATACCAAACTTGGCGGGGCTGAAAAGAGCGCTGTCTACCATAAAGAGGAATAATGCTCCGGACAAAAGCCATAAATTCCCCGTCCACAAGGCCCAGGTTGAAAGCAAGGCAAAGAGAATCTTAACCGTCCCCATCACGATAATCACCGTGCGCTTTGAAAAACGGTCAGCAAGATACCCGGCAAACGGCGCAAAGATCACAAAAGGCAGAATATACAAAACTCCGACGATACTGACAGCGCGCGCAGCCATATCAGAGGATAGTAATATCTGGATGGCATAAAGTGAAACAACGACCTTCAATAAACTGTCCGTAACAGCGCCGGCAACCTGGGTCAGGAGCAAGGCTTTAAATGAAACGGCAGCACATGTCTTTGGCATAATGATTCCCCGCATTTTATGAAACAATATTCACTGTCTGTCTATTTTATCTTCTTTATAATAACCTTAAAGCCATAAACAAAATTTGTATAAATACTGCCCATCACCCAATTCTACCTGAAGAATATCACAAGATACTTGCCATGTCAACTATTTATGCCATCAAATAACACCGCTGTGAGATCCCGAGGATAAAAAAAGGAAAGTAATACCAATCTTAATAATCATACCGTACACTTCGAAAGAAAAACAATACCAGCATGCCAACAATCCATAAAACAGACAAAAACATCCAGGGGCTGATAAAACCGCCCATTTCACCGGGGATTTGAATAAAATCATACCCATTATCCTGAGAAAACGACCTGTTCAAGATAAACTGCGTCACCCCTGACCCTAACAACAAACCCAAAATACCTGCCAAATTAACAACATGTCCCTGCCCCGCTTTCCAAAGGCTTCCTATGAAACAGCCGTCGGCAAAAATAAATCCCAGCCCCATTAAGAAAGAACCGCCCATTAACCATAGGATATGATGAACAAAAGGCTCTGTTTTTAAAGGGAAAAACATCCCCGTTTTCAACCCGAGTTGATAAAACAATGCCAAAAACATCACTGCAAAGAGGATGTTACGCCAAACATAGGCGGTCCGCGCCAAAAACCACTCTTTCAACATACTCGACATGCAAATAGTCCCGCGCTCGACAATAATACCGAAAACAACCAATAAAAAAACAACACTGACAAACCCCTTTTTTTGCCCTGAAGGAAGCACAGAAAAGAATCCAACGGCCAAAACAAACAAGGCCAATACACCGGTTAAACCATAAAATAATATAGTCTGATTTTTTTTAGACGCCATAGCCTCCGGCAATACAATCTGTCTTTGAAGCGCGCCGGTTCTTAAAATAACCAGGCGAAAAAACCAGGACCCGAAAAAACCGCCCGCTATCATAAAAAAAACATAAATCCACCCTTTGGTCAGCATAAAGCTGGTCAGGATAAAGATCCCTGCCAAATTAAAAAGCACAACCGAATGCACCGACATCGCCGCAAAGGCCGCGCCAACTCCCATGATCAATCCGCCGGCGAACGCATAAACAAACGGTTCGAACGTCAACGGGATGCGGATAGAAAATTCACCCGCGATAAAAGAACTTATGAAGGCCCCCATACAAATAAAACCAAAAGATAAAAGAGGGCTTTCCAAGAGCGCAGTGACCGGGCTCTTCCCTTCTGAGAAGGGGCCTTGATTCAAACACCAAAAAGTAATAAGGAAAAAGGCAAGCACCGGGCCTGTCATATAGAATGGCCAGTGTTTAGCGGGATGTTTTATCATACACACTTAAGGCCTTCGGGATTGCCTTGATAAACGCATCAATCTGTGTCGCGGGATTACAGTTCACCATACGGCCCATCATCCGGTTTAATTCAAGCGACTTGCCGTCCGCGTTATCATCACCTTTAAATCTAAATGCCGTCAACATCCCGGTGATGGTATCCCCCGTTCCCCCGATGGCTTCCATCGCTGGAATATTTGGCTTGTTGAGCGTGCTTAATAACTGCCCGTCATGATAAATCCGATCCGTAGCGCCTTTAACAACCGTCGTCCGAGCGGTATTGCCCTCTTGGTACGATCGTTTAACCAGATCTTCAACCGTCCATTTCTTGCTCAACATTTCACTTCTAACGTAC
>JBAXBM010000124.1:0-7102 GCA_037141995.1 Candidatus Omnitrophota bacterium | reverse complement strand
TACCTGATCAAACATTACAATTAAAAACAAAAATTTTATTTGAAAAAACAATGAAAAAAAGCAGTATTAATATCCTTGCTTTCGGGCCTGCTGCAAACTTTAAAGAAAGCTATAACACTACTAAAATAGATCATAAAATTGAAGATTTTTTTACGTTCACGGCAAAAAATCCAGACTCATTAAAAACAATTCCACTCATTAATCATGACAGCGCTTCATCTATCATGAAGACGCCCGGCGGTATTGACCTTAACCCGGATGCCATGAACCTTTCTGTCACAAGCGATACCGTGCCCAATAGCGGCAATCATAATCCGGCCCATGCCGGTGTGCCTTTTACGATTTCACCGGAACAACTGGCTTCCCTGCAGGCAAATCTGCACGGATTAAGGCCGGTTATTGTCAGCATCAACCAGCACGCTAGGCTCCCTGCTTTCCTGGAACTTTAAAATGACAAAATCCCCGTTAGAAAAATACGCCCACAAACTGGTCAAAAAAATCCGTTTTCGCATTCCTGATGTGCCTGGTGCCTTCGGGCAACTGGCATCTGTCCTGGGCGAACAGGGTGCTGTGCTCGGGGATATTGTGACTGAACATGTGACATCCAATTATATTATCCGCGTCATCACCATTTTCTTTGACACCAAGGAGCAGTTTAATGCCGCTGTCAGCGCTGCCCATAAATTAAAAGGTTATAAAATTCTGGATATCACCGATGAGGTGCTTGAACTCCATAAAGGCGGAAAAATCGGGATGGCGCCCCGCGTCAGGATGGAAACTTTAAGTGCCTTGCGGATGATCTATACGCCTGGCGTTGCCCAGGTTTGCCGTTATATTCAGCTTCATCCCCAGGAAGCCATGACCTATACCTCCATCGGCAATACGGTTTGCATTGCCACCAACGGCACCGCCGTATTAGGACTGGGTGATATCGGCGTCCTGGCGGCCATGCCGGTCATGGAAGGTAAATCCATGATCCTGAACAAATTTTCAGGCGTGAGCTGTGTACCGCTCCTCCTGGAAAGCCGCGACCCTAAATCCATGGTGGATGCTTTAGCGTTATTATCAAAAACATTCAGCGCCATCATGCTGGAAGATATCAGCGCCCCGCTCTGTTTTGAAATTGAAACCGCCCTCCAGGAACGTGTGAATATCCCTGTTTTCCATGATGACCAGCACGGCACGGCTGTCGTGATCCTGGCCGCGCTTTTAAAAGCCCTCAAGATCACAGGTAAAAAGAAGCAATCTGTACGGCTGGTTATTAACGGTGCCGGTGCTGCCGGCATGGCCGCGTGCAAGCTTCTGTTGGAATATGGTTTTAAAAACATCACCCTCTGCGACCGCGGCGGCGCCATTTATGCCGGACGCCCCAACGGCATGAATTCCTATAAAGAATCAATTGCTGCCGTCACCAATAAAAATACATGCAAGGGATCACTGGGTGAAACGCTTAAAGGCGCGGATATTTTTATCGGTGTCTCATCGGCCGGCATTGTCAATCAAGCCATGATCAAAAGCATGGCATCCAAAGCTGTTGTTTTCAGTTTGGCCAATCCTGTCCCTGAAATATGGCCGCAGGATGCCCTGGATGCCGGCGCGGCCATCGCCATGGACGGAAGAACCATCAATAATGCATTGGCTTTCCCGGGGCTGATCAAAGGCGCCCTTCATGCCAGAGCCCCCAGAATCACCAGCGCCATGAAATTCGCGGCAGCAGAAACCCTGGCATCTTTAAGCGGCAAAAATGACCTTGTCCCCAACTTTATGGATATGACCATTCACGAAAAAATTGCCGAAGCAGTTGCCGGGGCGGTCTAAACAACAGAAAAATCCTGTTAAATAAATCTGGCGAGGACAGCACCCAGTTTGAACGCAGTAAAACCTACAATAAAACTGACCATCACATTTCCGAACGCATGCAGGAATTGATTGTTTTTCAGTAAATCTGACGTTTCAAGGATCAATGTCGAGAATGTCGTAAACGCCCCGCAAAAGCCCGTCATCAATACGATCCGCATATTCGTGTTCAGCATGAATTTCTTTTCAAAAAGAACATCCAAAAACCCGATCACGAAACAACCCGTCAGATTAACAGCCACAGTCCCCCAGGGGAACGCTGTCCCGACGCGCTGGGTAATAACACCCGCCATGACATACCGGGATACCGTCCCGACCGAACCGCCAATGATCAAATAAAGCCATTTTTCCATTTTTTACTCTCAATCTTGAATTAATATGATTACATTTTCCCGGGAATTTCAGAAATAAAGCTAAAAATCACATCCGCCACATGGCCCGTCATTTGCGGCGCCCTGATATCTCCAGCCAATAAATGATTCTCAGGCGGGTCCGGCCTTTGAACTTGAACAATTTCTTTTACAGCCGTGCCCACATGCCGGAAAAATTTTTCGATTGCTTGAGGCGCAACAACCTGATCCTGCGGAGAATAGAAAACAAGCATGGGGCGATGAATCCTTTCCGGGACAGACCGCCACACAAGTTGAGCCAGCATGGCCGGCGTCACCACCCCCCGTGAAGGATAATGTGTTATCCAATAACGCTCAACAAGGGGATTCGCTGAGACAGCCCCGTATTCAGGACCTTCAACCAATCGCGCCAGTTGCACAGCCCATGGCCCCAGCAGCAACCCCGCTAACGGATGTTTAAAGCCGACAGCCGGCGATAACAAAACGTAAGCCATCACATCGTCATTCCCCGGTTGTTCCGCCAGCCAGGCAGCCAATGCGCCGCCGGCAGAAGTCCCGATGACAATCACCCTGTCCCCCAGACGCCTGCCAATCGCAATAGCCTCCAGCGCATCATGCAAAAGATCATTGACATGGGCATTAACCAGCGTCTCAGCATTACGCCCATGCCCTGTCAATCGGGTATAATATACATTAGCACCCCAACGTACTGCCAATTTTTCACACAACGGCGCCACTTCCTGCCGCGACGCCGAGTACCCGTGTAAATACACGATCGCTACAGGTGTTTTTGATTTTGATGGGTTAGCCCAGGCAATTGTCTTTTCTGTCCCCGGGATAATATCCGGATATTTCTCAGACTGGGCCAAATACATATCCAAATCCTGAGGCAAATTAACAGGACCGCACGGTGTGCCGCGCGTCGACCGTGGCCCTGCGAAATACACCAGCGCAAGCCCACATAATATAATTAAAATAATCTTAAAAAACTGACGGCTCAACATAGTATCATCCCAGCTGTCCTACCACTTTTTCTCATTGTATGTCTTTATTCACCAAAAGCAAGACACTCCCAGTCTCTCTTTCAATTAATTAATGTAAATAAAAAATATAAAAAATCCCCTGAACAGCCGTGCCATTCAGAGGATTACTTACAACAAAACGGAGAAGCAGGGATTCGAACCCTGGGATCACCTCTCGGCGATCACACACTTTCCAGGCGTGCGCCTTCAACCACTCGGCCACCTCTCCAAAGCAATACCACTATTATAAATTAAAAAAACGCTTTAAACCATCTCAAGGCATTGAAGAATGTGCACGCTTCCACAATTATTTTAGAAAAGCGGGCCAACCACTCGGCCACCTCTCCAAAGTCAATTATGTCATTAAAAAGAACGCCCCAGGACTTGACACCACATAAAAATGTGAACAATAGTACCATCCGCACCACCCGGTGTCAACGGCACAAAAGCATCAAATAATGATACGCGCATCAACCGCGAAAGAACCATCCTTATTCGTGATCAAGGGATTGATATCAACTTCTTTCACATGCTCGGCAATCTTCTGGATAGCCATGAGTGTCTTGATAATAGACTCCTTATGCGCGCCCTGGCCGCGGTAACCGTCAAGGAGCTTCTTCGCCTTGATTTCACCCAAAAGGCGACCCGCTTCGCCCTCGCTGAAAGGAACAATGCGGAAAGAAACATCTTTCAAGACCTCAACAAAAATACCGCCCAACCCGAACATCACGGCAGGGCCGAACTGCGGATCCTTGTTCATCCCCACAATACACTGGAGGCCATCAACCATCTGACATAAATTAACACCCAATAAATTCGCCTTGGGAGCATTTTTGGCAACAGTTTCCATCATCTGGTTAAATTTGGCACGCATTTCATCCGCATTCTTAATATTTAAGATCACCCCGCCGACATCCGATTTATGAATAATATCAACTGATGCGATCTTCATCGCCACAGGATACATCTGTGTCTTTTCCGCGATCTTTACGGCTTCATCCGCGGTCGTGGCAAAACCCCACTTGGGCATGGGCACACCGCACGCTTCAAGCGCTTCACGCGATTCATGCTCCAGAAGAAATGTACGCCCTTCTTTGCGAACACGTTCAATAACATCCAGGGCCTTAGCCGGAATCTCCGGGATCTTAACTTTTTCTTTGGAACGTGTGCTGATCTCTTTCCAGGTATAAAGCGACTTCAGGCCCGAAACCGCTTCACGGACCTCGGTCATGCCCGGGATCTGGTTTTCGTTAAGGATCTGAATAGCATGCCGGGAACGTTCACCGCCGACCATCGTCACGACAATCGGCTTGTTGCGTTTAACCGCGTTATACTCTTCCACAATCGCCTTGGCCACTTCCACGGGATCTGTGACAGCTGTCTCACAATAAAGCACAATAACAGACTTGATCCTTTCTTCTGTAAGCGCAATATGAACAGCTTTACGGTAACTGTCACACCCGCCGCCGCCCGTGACATCAATCGGATTCTTGGTACTGCCGAATTCCGGCATGGTTGAACGGAACTTTTCTTCAAGCCATACAGGATCCTCAAGCAATTTCACATTAAAATTATCGCATTCATCCGTCGCGCTCACACCGATACCCCCGCCGTTGGTAATGATAAGCGTTTCATCGCCTGTCGGCAAAGGCATGGAAAGAACAGCCGCGGAACCAAATGCCTGCGTAAAAGTTTTGGCCCGCATCATGCCCAGCTGATTAAATGCCGCTGTATAAATCTTGTCGGATCCTGATAATGAACCCG
Organism: Candidatus Omnitrophota bacterium; assembly: GCA_037141995.1. GTDB lineage: Bacteria > Omnitrophota > Gorgyraeia > Zapsychrales > Fredricksoniimonadaceae > Fredricksoniimonas. The sequence continues at coordinate 2,109 of JBAXBM010000124.1, read as the reverse complement.
TGTGAGATGCCGCTGCCTGCGCCCCGCGCTGGGAGGTCCCTGACTTAAGGATCACCACCGGCTTTTTGACCTTGGTTGTCATGAACTGACGCCCATCCTTGATGCCTTCCATATAAATCAAAATGACACTGACATTAGGGTCATCATTAAAATATTCGATCAATTCTTTCTCGCCGATATCCGCCTTGTTGCCGAGGCTGACAACCGCCGCCAGCCCAATCTTTTCCATCATGGTCCAGCCCATCAACGAAATCGCCAGCGCGCCGCTCTGGGAAACAAAAGCAATCTTGCCGGGCGCTACATTCTGAGGGCCGAATGACGCGTTTAAATTTGAAGGTGTATAAACAAATCCGAATGTATTCGGGCCCAGGAGGGCAATATCATATTTGTCAGCAATATCTTTAAGCGCCTGCTCTTCTTTCTTTTTACCGATCTCTGAAAAACCGGAAGTAATAATAACCGTCCCTTTAACATTCTTCATGGCACATTCCCTGAGAACGCCTTCAACCATCGGGGCCGGGACAGCGATAACCGCGAAATCAATATCTGTCGGACAATCCATGATCGTTGGATAGCAGGGAACGCCCAGGATCTCTTTAGCCTTCTTGTTGATCGGATAAATCCTGCCCTTGTAGGCATTTTTAATAACATTATTTAAAACCTGATACCCGACTTTAGCGGGTTCCGTCGACGCACCGACGATCGCCACACTCTTGGGATTAAATGCTTTCTTCAGGTTCTGAATCTTAATCCGACTGTCAGATACGCCTTCAACACTGCCTTCAGGTGACATAAAAACCTTCCTTTGTTTTATATAGCCGCACCCGGACGGGTTAATCCCGCCCGGGTGGATACATCGTCATTACACTTTAGGGACTTCCACAACCTTGGCTGCCTGCGCCGCCATTGCTTCATAAATCGCCCATTTTGTATTAATATCTTCCTGCGCCAACTTGATAAGACGTTCCGCCTCTTCCGGCTTGGATTTTGTCAAAGACTTATACCTTGTCTCGTTATAAGCATAATCCCTGAAAGACATTTTAGGCGCATTGGAATCAAGGATAAGAGGATTTTTCCCTTCCTTGACAAGATCGGGGTTATACCGGAACAACGGCCAATGCCCGGTTTCTACAGCCGCTTTCTGCTCAAGCAACCCGCGGGACATATCAATACCATGCGCAATGCAATGGCTGTAAGCAATGATGAGAGACGGACCGTCATAATTTTCAGCTTCCACGATGGTCTTTACCGTGTGTTCATCCTTGGCCCCCAACGCCACGGTTGCCACATACACATGCCCGTAGGTCATGATCATGCGCGCCAGATCTTTCTTCCCCATTTTCTTTCCCGCCGCCGCGAATTTGGCCACAGCACCGCGTGGCGTTGACTTGGAAGCCTGTCCGCCGGTATTGGAATACACTTCAGTATCAAGAACCATAATGTTGACGTTATGCCCGAGAGAAAGGACATGATCCAGGCCGCCGAACCCAATGTCATACGCCCAGCCGTCACCACCGAAGATCCACACGCTCTTTTTAACAAGATAATCCGCCAATGAAAGAAGATGCTTTGCTTCTGAGGAAGAATTGCCGGATAACTTTGCTTTTAGCTGAAGGAGGCGCTTGCGCTGTTCCTGGATTTCTGATTCATCAATCTGCCTGGCGTTCATCAGCGCGTTGATAAGATCAGTGCCGATCTCGGCTTCAAGCTTCTTGAGTAATTCAGCCGCATGTTCCGCTTTCTTGTTAATCGAAAGACGGAAACCCAGCCCGAACTCGGCATTATCTTCAAAAAGAGAATTCGACCATGCCGGGCCGCGCCCCTCGATGTTAAACGTATACGGTGTCGTCGGAAGATTGCCGCCGTAAATCGATGAGCACCCCGTGGCGTTGGCAATGACCGCCCTGTCACCGAAAAGCTGTGTGACCAGTTTGACATACGGTGTTTCACCACACCCCGCGCAGGCACCGGAAAACTCAAACAACGGCTGAAGAAATTGCGCCCCGCGCACGGTGTTTTGCTTGACCCTGGAACGGTCAACATCAGGAAGATTAAAGAAAAATTCCCAGTTTTTGGCTTCACGGTCGCGGATCGGCGCGATGGTGGTCA
>JBAXBM010000123.1:0-7144 GCA_037141995.1 Candidatus Omnitrophota bacterium | reverse complement strand
CAGGTTGGCGAATTTCCCGGGAAACCAGCGGTCAATCGCCATACTCGCCAAAACCCTCGGGCCTCCCAAAAACCCCGTCTGCGCCGCGACAAACAGGATGAACGCTTCCGAAAGGAGTGTGGTAACCAGAAAAACAGATCCCCATTTTCCCCATCCTTGCGTCAAGGATTCAAACAGGACCGCATTCAATGTTTTGCCATTTTGCGGGACAACCTGAAAAAGCAAATAAGCAACCATCAAACCAAAAACCGTAAACGCGAGCGACCAGGCCATATAACTCATGGTGCGCTTGCCCGTCTCAACCTTAGGGTCCCGGAGAATGGCCAGCCCGTTACTTACCGCCTCTATACCTGTGTACGTTCCCGCGCCAAGGCTGTAGGAACGCAGCAGAAGAAGGATCATCCCGAACAAGCCGATCTGCGCCGAAGCCGCTTTCGCTTCGGAAGCCGCCTGGGCCACCACAACAGGAAATTGTCCGGCATGGGTCACAAAAGCATAAACAATAATAAAGGCATGTGTGATCAGAAAAACCATAAAAACAGGGATCAGGGGCCCCACGGTTTCCTTGACGCCGCGCATATTAAGGACCGTCAGCAGCACCACACCCAGCACAGCCACATGAAGTTTGATGATCTGGAATTCCGGAGGGATAAAACTGAAAATCGCATCGGTACCGCTGGCCACAGAAAGAGAAATGGTCAGGACATAATCAATGATAAGCGCGCAGCCTGAAACCATCCCTACCGTCGGATTTAATAATTTACTGGCCACCAGATAACCGCCGCCGCCGGAAGGAAAAAGCTCGATGATCTGGGAATAACTCGCGCTGATAAGAAAAACAGTCCCTACCGTAGCCAGCGCCACAAACACACTCAAATATGTATGCCCCTGCAAGGCCACAAACGCCGCTTCCGGGCCGTAACAGGACGAAGACAACCCGTCCGCCCCCAACCCGATCCATGCCAGGAAAGCAATGAGGGACAGTTGATGAAAAACATCACGATCCAACGGGCTTTTGGCGCGGCCGATAAAAATATTCTTGATCTGTTTCAGCCATGAAGTCATATATTATCTCCGGATTAATGACGGATCATTATAATCTCCGGACGCAAAAAACAGAAGCTATTTTATAAATATGAGAAAACACTCACTTCCGGGAGAAACCGGGAAAGGACGCAATAAGGCAGGCGAAAAATCACGCGCGTTAAACATATTCGCATATATTAATTTTTCTTTAAACGCCATTCGCCGCATGTGGCATGGTTGAACATGATCCTTTTAAAATTGACACACCAGCCGACATCCGCGGCAGACGGCCCTTCCGGTAAAGCAGCACGCTCGGCAACAGGTATCTCAGCACGCCAATTCTGGCAACTTTTGCATTGTGTTTTCATGGCAACCTCCCTAGCGCCTTCTCATGAATGCCCCTTGAGCCCATTCACATAAAAAGCCCATCCTTAAGGACGGGCTTTTTAGAAAACGTACATTTATCAACCAATAACCAACCACCAGGACAATCCGCTTTAAAATTAGCGGCTGCTGCCCTTGCGCTTGGAGAAACAATCCTTGCAATAAACCGGGCGATCGCCGGTCGGCTTGAAAGGAACTTCGCTCTCTTTGCCGCAATCAGCGCACGTTGCCTTGTGCATTTCGCGAGGACGACCATCGTATTTACCAGCACCACCACCATATTGAAAACCCATAATACCTCCGATGATTTAATTTTACCCGGATTTCTAATTACCCGAGTTTAACACAACAACATATTACTTCTTTAATACCAATATAACAAGCGATATAAATTTATTAAGATTTCCCTGCTCAAGATATGGCAACTGCCTTATCAGCCAATTATTTACCCACGCCGAGGAATTCCGGCAAATTCATGATCGGCTCAACGCCCACAATCACACCTTTCAAGCCCGGCGCCTCCATGAGCATCCGCTCCATCGCCGCATCACTCACCACCCCCCGCATCAAATCCCCCTTGCGGTCCAGTTTAACATTTCGTGCGTCGATACCACCTTCGACATCTTGATTCTTAGGTAATACTAAGTTTTTTTGTGACTCATCTGTCAAAGTCCTAAATTCACCTGTCACTGCAGATGTCAACTCCTTCTCCAATGTAACAATTAATAACTCAATGAATTTCTCAAAACGCTGAAACTTTTGCATCTGCGTTATCGACGTATCCGCCTCCACATGCTCCATCCATCCGTCCAAAATTTCACCAGCCTCTAAGCCATGAAATAACTCGTGAAGATATTTGGAATAATGTTCCGGGAAATGCCACAATAAAGCATCATAACCATATTTTTCTTCAAGCGACTTACGCATCCGGTTGAAACTTTCCAAACCTTTTTGCTTATTAGATTCATCCGCCGCGAACTTCCCTACCCCCCAAATATCAAACTTGAAACTTTCGTCAACACCATTACGGCCTTCATTTAATACCGCCATAACATCTTCACGACTCAAATGCGCGGTAACAATTTTGAATACTGTTTCTTTATCTTCTATTAAAGTTTTTTCCTCTTGAGCCAGCACCGTATTATATTCCATCAAATAAGCCGCAGAAGTAATCGAATATCTTTGGACACGATTTAAGCGTGGCGATAATGCTGCATTATTAAAAAAATCAGTATGATTTTCATCCATATTCCATATTTTCATAATTTCAATCCAAACCGTATTCCGCCATGAATCCGCGGTATCTTCCTGCGGCATTACCAAATTCCCTAACAAACCAAAACCCATAGGCATAGCTTGAGCCGCAATCGCACCCTCAGAATAACGAGGCCCAGTTTGAATCGCTCCATTTGCAGGAGCATCCTCCTCACCAGTTCCATTAGCCTCAGTATCCTTATCAGAATCCTGTGTTTGCCCCTTACCAGCCCCCAACCCCATCTTTTTTTGATCAGGCGTAAATGATTCTACAAAACGAAATTGACCGGGATATTTCTTAGGATTCGACTTCTGCGCTTTTAATATTGCTATTTCAAGATTCCTTAAAGGAATAGCTAAATCTTCACTCTGTTGAGTCCCCTGATGATTACCAAAAAGAACAAGCTCATACCCTGATTCAACCATCTTCCAAATATTTTCATCTGTAAAAGCTCTCTGCCTCCCTGCTTTTTCAGGAACAAGACGTCGAGCATACAACCAAAACAACTTATTTGGATCCAATTTAAGGACATCACCATTAGATGTTATGATATTCATTGCGTTCAACCATTCAACAACTTTAAACTTTGCCAAACGAATCTCTTCTCCTGTCGGCCGTTCATAATCAGCATCAGAAGCAATTTTCCCTTCCTTTTTAAGATCATCAAACGCTTGGCGAAAAAACTTTGCCATGTCCTCAGGAACAGCGCCATTAGTCACCGATACGATCTTTGACCAAGGATCATTCGATTGAACATTATTGCGATGATTATCACTTACAGCTCCAGCCCAATTCGCTAAACGAATACCGCCACTGGTATGATCAATCGTATCAGGATCACCATTTTTTCTAAAAGCATTGATAAACCGATCTTTAATTCTCATCATATGCTTCAAAAAAACATTTTGCCCCCATTGTCCATATTTCTTGCGATTGTCATCTGCACCACGATTAAAATATGTATGCGTTGTAAAAGCCCAAAATATAGATTTTACTACTGGATTATTTTCGAACAAACTTAATGCAACCGCTTGAAAAGGTGCTGCTTGCCCATCATTCGTATGCACAATTGCCGGAAGCCATTCATCACCTTGCAATTTCTTCCTCTTCGTTTCCATCCGCTCAAGAAAAGTAGCACCAGCCACATTTAAAAAAGCCATAGACTCTGTTTTCTTTACAGGATTATTAACCCCTTCATAGTTATATAACATCCTCGTATAAAAAGAAGTCCCATCGTCCTGAACATCCTTGATCAAGTAAACTGGCACGTCATTTTCATCAAAAGCACTAGCCACCTGAACTTGAACATTTTTCATATTTTTACCATCAATATCACCCATTTGTATTGAAAATTCATCAAATTTCTCATTAATATTTTTCAATCCACCATTAGAATCCGTATAAATAATAGGAACACCTGAAGAATTCTGTTTATCACGAACCAACTGATACCAAGGCTCAATATAAGCAATATCAGCACCCAAATCATGCATCCCCTTACCATGAAATTTCATCACAGGCCCAAGTCCACCCGCCCAGTGATGAATTTCTGCAGCAATCAAATAAATTCTTCGTCCTTGAATAAAAGGTACATTCTTCTTTATCCAATTCCGTATATACTCTGAATGTTTTTCTTTCATATAGCGATCATTCATGAGTAAAATAGCGTGAACAAGCCGAGGACAATTTATATCTGCATATTCTTTTGCTAACAAATCAACAAGTTCTTCTTCTTGATTCTTATCCAGTAAAGATACAGCCTTTAACACCGGCCATGTTGATTGTACGGCATATAAATCCAACGCATCAACCTGTTTCGAATACTTATGGATAAAATTCAATACTTGTTCACGCTCCCAACTATCATTACGCCACATTTTTTTCAACTCAACCAACATCGCTCTTGGACGATTCAAATCATTCCACGTCACCTCAGGCTCCACCAAATTCTGTGCCTTATCAAAATTAACCATAACACGCGTATTTGTCTCAAAAAGATCTCCCAATTCACCTTTCTTTACTGATATTCGCGGGACCCTGCCTTCCACCACCACCCCCCCCGAAAAATATTTGCGCGGGAGGACGTTATGGGTTGCGGGGTCGGTTTCTTCCTTGATATAGTCAAATACGCCTTTTTTATAGGCGGCCATATATTGATCGTAGATCAGCTTCTTGTTGTTCGGATCGCTCAGGTCAATACCGGCGACCTTGTTCTTGCCGGCATAAGCCTTGTTGAGGACACCGTCTTTTAAGGCATCCTGATACCATTGCGCCAGAACAATGGCATGCATGATCTGTCGCAACTGGGCAAAATGTTTTCCCTCATTGACTTCCTGCTCGATCACGGGGATGATTACTTTTCTTAAGATCTGCTTTGATAATTCTGCCTCAGGTGTTGCGGTGTCTTGCGGTGCCTGCCCAGCGATGGCGTTTTTGGCCTGATAATCGGCTTCCAGCATGACTTTCATGTGCAATTTGGTCACATAAACAGCATTGCCCTTTTCAAATACGGATGCCTTCTCCGGGATGATCCAGACTTTGTTAAATACATCCACCGGAATATCCCTGGCACCGAATTTGGCATAGGCCTGGGAATAAATCTTGTCCCAAAATTTCTTGCCAACAGCGTCTTCAGGATAAATGAGCGAAGCGGTCAGCTGTTTCAACAGATAATCCTGCGCCAGCATATCGCGGCCCATTTCGGTCTTGATGAGCTGATCCGGGATAATGCGGTCTTTTTCCACGGGTGACAAGTTGACCCACATATCCTGCTGGGGCGTTGTCAGGGCGGCCAGGAAATAATTGACCATTCGGCTAGATTCACGCCTAAGATCATCACCCACAAGCTTTTCGTCACCTGATGTTACGATAAAATCAAACTTGAGGGGCGCTTCAGGAGAAATGACCATGCCGCGCAAAAGGGCCGGAGAAAAAGCCGGCGATACTTTAAGCATACGGCCTGGTTCAGGCAGTCCGGAAACACGTACCCCCTGGGCGCCAACCGGCACGCAAGGGCCAAAAACAAAGGATATAAAAAGGAGGATAACGTTAAACCTGAAGAAAAAATAAGCTGCAGAACCTCGCTGTGCCTTACGCCAAAGCATATAAACGCACCTTTCATTTATATATTCTTGAAGGGACTATCCACTTAAAATATAACATTAAATTTTACAAAAAACAAAAAAGCAAAAAAATATTTTCAGGCTACCGCACAAACAACTGGTTAAAAATCATCATATAAATCTTTGCGGATACCACCGATAAGGTTTTGAAGAACTCCACAAAAGAAAATCCACTTACGGCAAGGTTTAGCAGCAGCGCCATGAAAAAAACATCAATGATGAAAATAAGCGCCATGCCGAAAAAGTAATCGGGCTTGCCGGCCGTGGAATCCTTGCTGTAAAGATCCTGGGCCGTCAGAATGATGTGCATGGCAAAAGTGAACGCGATAACGGCAAAAAAAGCAGGCGCCATTTCATTGTTGGCGCCAATTTTTCCTGTCACATGAACAATGGCATACGCTATAACAAGAAAAATCGTGTAAATCGGGATCACATACGGCGCAAAATTCATCAGCGGCTTGAGAAACTGGAAACATGCCCCCACAATAGTCTGACCATATTTATAAACCGCGTCAAAATCATAAACAAAGAACTTCATGAATACATACGCCAGCACGCCCTGCAGGATCGCCTGCTGGAAAACCGGCGCCAGATGACGCACCTCGCCCTGCAGCGCCACCACCGTTGCGATGACCAGCGGTAATAAGACAACCGCCAGCAGAAACTTGAGCCCAACAAAAATACGTGCGGCTATCCCTGATGAACTCTTCCCTTTTTTTTCTTCCATATCAACACGCCTCCCCGCGCACAGGCGCGATTATTTTAAGGCCGTTCATATACGGCTGAAGAACCTCGGGCACCCTAATGGTGCCGTCATCCTGCTGATAATTCTCAATGATCGCAATCACGGTGCGCGGCGTTGCCACACCGGATCCGTTTAATGTATGCACAAATGCCGGCTTCTTCATATCCTTGCCCTTATAGCGGATATTGGCCCGGCGCGCCTGAAAATCCTCGAAATTGGAACAGCTTGATGCTTCCAGCCACTTGTCAAGCCCCGGCGCGTACACTTCAATATCATAACATTTCGCGGCCGAGAAACTGATATCCCCTGACGCCAATTCAAGGATACGGTAAGGAATATCCAGCAATTCAAACACCTTCTGAGCATTGCCCACCAGCGCTTCAAGCTCATCATAAGAGGTCTCGGGCTTTACGAACTTGACCAGCTCCACCTTATTGAACTGATGAACGCGCATCAAGCCCCGCGTGTCTTTGCCGTAAGACCCTGCTTCACGGCGGAAACAGGGTGAATACGCCGTATGATACAACGGCAATTGCGCCTCGCTCAATATTTCATCACGGTAAATATTAGTGACCGGCACTTCTGCCGTCGGGATCAGATAAAGGTCATCCC
>JBAXBM010000122.1:0-7146 GCA_037141995.1 Candidatus Omnitrophota bacterium | reverse complement strand
CGTTTCACTCAGCGCCTTGATCTTTAAAGGAACCGGCAAGCTCGTATCTGCAGCCAAGGTCAGCAACCGTGAATCTATGTCAATGCCAGCCATCGGAGAATTTTTAGCTTCATCGCCCTCATTAAACAACACCTTCATCCACGCAGACTTCAAGATTTCCGCCTTGACAAGCCGTCGCAGCAATTCGATCAAATATTTCCCCGAAACCATCTTTTCCAACTTGTGCACATCATGATCCACTTCATCAAATACCTGTTGATCAATCGTCGTCCACAATTCTTTAGGAATATCCTTAAAAAAACCCAGATCCAACGTCACCCACTCATCGATCTTGGGATCTTTAACCGCCACACCTAATCCCGTACCAACAACAAGTGCAATATTGCTATCCTTATTTGCTAATCCAACAGCCACGGTATCATTGGGAACCGTAACAACTTTCAAATTTAAATCTTTTAATTGTACGTTACGGCCAATAGCACCCTGCAACAATTGAATAATATCCGGAGCGTTTTTCTCTCCGACTTCCTCAACGGAAACTCCCGGGAATGCCCACCCCTTAGTTCCACTCTTGACAAGTTTCACCTGTCCATCCGGCATGCGCACCGTCTCAAAGGAAAATCCGGCGCCAATCTTTAACGACGAGCTCAATATTTGAGGATCCGCGTCCTTATCTGCTTTAACGTTAGCTATCAATGCCGCAATCTTTCCCGCCACAAAATCATTCGTTTCCTGAATAGTAGCCACACCACTAATATGTTCTTTCTCAAATGCCCCGCTCACCGTGTATTGATCCAAAACTTTCGGCTCTTTTCCCGGCACTAAATGAACAAGAACAACCCGCAAATTCGTCCCGCCCCAATCCGTGGCAATAAAATACCCTGCTTCCTGACCCGTGGGCGATGTCATAAAAGATCTCAGATACGACAATCCCGCTTCTGGCTTATGATCCGACAAGATTGACGTGACGGCATGCTCCACAGACTGCTGCAGCGAAACCAGCTCCGGATGTAGCGGCACAAACGGCATCAGCGTGGCGCCCAGGGACAAGATCTTTGCCACAAACTCTTGCGAAGCCCCTGTTTCCTTAACGATAGCATCGATATCTTTTCCCGCACGCGCCAGGCGAACAATATCATCCTTGGTTACGACTGTCAAACTGACATCTCCTGAAACTTCTTCCCCAACACCAATCGAACGCTGTAAATCCTGATTGCTTACCCCTCCGCCAAATGGATTCCTTACCGACGCCGTAGGTTCAATCGCCGCCACGCCTGGTGTTTGCGTCCATACCGTTGCAAAGGGGAACTGATTGCTTGCCGCCTTAACAATGATCTGACGCTCACCGCTTGTTAACCAGGCATACCAATAACCATCTTCACTCACTGTCGAGGCATAGGTATCATTCAAAGCGTCCTTTTCCTGCGTAAGAATTTTTCTATGCTGAAGAGCTGTCCCCATCGTTAACTCTTCAGTGACTCCCCCTGAGAATGATACATGCTTCCCTTCCATCTGAATTGTTACGTAATTATCCGGCCCAGCATGAAACCAGGGATGAATACCAAAAAGATCCTGCAAGGATGACGCCCCTTTATTAAGTATCGTCTTTTTAAACATTAATTTCTTTCCCTGCAATGTGATATCCAACGTATTTAAGGAATCCCCCGGGATGATCAGGCTGTTATTGATCTTAACTTGAACTCTTATGGTTATGGCACCTTGCTCATCAACCGAAATTTTCTGAATGGCCCAAGGCAAGCCCTCTCCTGGATGATAATAATGTCCCTGCCATACAACCACCTCCGGAGCATTTTTAAGATTATACTCATGACCCCGAGCCGTAAACTTTTGAGAAACCTCTCCGATAGGAAATCCATAATGGAGCGGTGCCGCAAAAACATCACCGTTACCATCGTTGAACTGAAAAACCCTGCCCCCATCCTCCGGTGCTACTTCCATCGAGGTGCCATGCACTTTATCCGTGATCCTGTAATGCGCGGCAAGGACACCGTCCCTCTCGACAAAAAGAACAACAACACTAAATTTACCTTCCCGATTAATACGCTCAATATCCTGCTGGATGTTTAAAGGAATAGCCAGGCGATTGGGCACGACATGCCCGGTAGACGCCGCGATCTCAGCCGCAAATGCTTCAGCAACAGTCGCCACCAGCTCCTGGAATAATGGCAACTTCTGCTGAAGGTCTTGCCATCCCCGATCATCGGCATTCTCAATCTTCCCATTTAATATCCCGGCAATCAATAGCTGACGAGGCATATGATCTCCATAATTCCTGAACACATCATCCCAAAGAGCGCGGTACCTTTCTGTATAATAAATCCTGAAATTTGATAATCCGATCTTCTCAAGTCTGTCTCGCGTATCTGCATCAAGTTCCTGATCCAGGATATTGGCATTCACCAAAGCCCCCAGGAACGTCATGATCTTTTCCCTCAACAACTCATCCTGCGCCAGTCGCATATAGTCAATCGCCGACGCTTCATGTGCCTTCTGCAATCGAACTAACAGTGCCTCGTTGTATTCAAGTTCACCCGCCTCAATATCAGGGAATACTTGCTGTAGCGCATCAATCAGGCTTTTAGCCTGTTCTATATCCGAAAGATACCCCTTATCACGGGCGTCCTGACTGCGTGAAAGAAGAATGTAAGGCTTCCCGTCGGTATGATGATAAACAACCGACAACATGCCCTGGCGCAGATCTGCCTTGCGCACTTGCCCGTCATACAGCATCCCGGCAAGCTTGGCAGCCCATTGCTTTCCCTTACCACCTTGCTGCATCAACACCTCAAGCGCCAATTGCGCCACCGGCGAAGCCAGGCGCACCGGCTCGCGCCGTTCGATCCAGTTATCAGGGGAACGCTGCGAGGTTTCAACAAGATCTTTCAATAAAGCAATGAATGTCTCGTCCTTCAGCTGGTCAATCGATATACGACCAGACCAATTGCCAGGAACATCCTTACCCGGTTTATTAAAAGAACGCAATGAACCGCGCTTACCATCTTCCCCTTTGATCAGATCAAATACATTCAAGAATGCCATATCTGCCGATGTCATGACCAAAAGTTTCGCCATTAAGACAGAAATAGTCTCATCTGATATTTCCTTCACATCCGTCACGATCCCGGCATCAAGCAAAATACCGCCCAATGTTTCTTTCTCCTTAACACTCAACCCAAATGCATCTTCCAGGAATGGTCTGACTTTATCCGCATCCTCTCCCAAAGCCCTCAATATCTCATCCTTATAACCAATATCTGCGATCAGACGATAATCCTGACCTATCAATTCAACCCAACCACGTTCTTTCAATATTTCAAAAACGTGCCTCTGATCAATATTCACCGTCGGTGAAATCTCCACGATCCCACCGCCATACCAGGCCCTCGTTGGCTTATTGTCATGGGTGCCAACAAACATCGCCAACTGCGGCAATACCTGGCGAGGATTATAGAGATGCGTTTTCGCCGTTTCAGCCCCCTCACTCAACCCAATGAACTGTAAAACGCCCATCCCTTTGAGGCCAAAATGTTCCATCACTTCTTTTGTTTCCGGCAACCCCGATCCAAGATTTTCAGCGATCAAGATATCCGAAAGATTAGGAAAAAAGTCTTCCAATTGAGCAAAAAATTCTTTCGGCGATATAATATTTTGAAACCACTCTCTTATCCGCTTCCCTTCCAATGGGCTCCCCGCAGCCGGCATCGCAAATAAATTAATAAGCCCATTCATATAATCAATCCTGACCGGATCGCCTCCTGCCATAAAAAAAGCATACACATAGCGCTTGACGATCTCCTCAACGCCTTGTTTTTTGGTCCAATCCGGGACACGATGCCCCCACTTCTGTCCGGTAGGACTAAAAGCATCCGGTTGCTCTCCTGTTGTCAATCCATCTATAAAAGCTTTTGGATTCTTCCAGTAATCAATACTGCCAAAACGCAAGAATATGGGCAGATCCGTCGGCAACTGAACACCCTGATCATGGGCAAATTGTCGCCGTGCATCCATCTGCTGTCTAAGAAGAAACTGATAAAACTTAAAGAATTCAATATCAGCTTCATGTCCCTTCACAAAGCTAGAAACACCGTCACCCTGCATGCTCATCAAGTTCTCAGGCCATCGCTTCCAGGCTGGTGCAAAAGCAGCTAATATTTTGTCAAATTCTGCGGGTGTGCCAAGCTGCCCCTTGAGAGACTCAACCTGTTCACGGGAAACTGTGAGCCGGATCTCCCGGGGGCTATTACTCATCACCTCGCCCCACTGCCGATCTAGGATTAATTGAAAAAGCTCATCCCAAGAAAGGCCATTAGATTCCGCCGAGAATTGATCCACTGTTCCCAAAAAACCATGCCTATCATAAACATTGGAAATGCTACGGAATATCGCATAGGCCGGCAACCAGTCTATCGTGATGACCTTACCGCTAGTCGCTGTAATCTGACCCGCGATATTTTCTTTCTTAAACTTCTCAAACTTTTCTTTTAACCCTTCATCCTGCGTTTGAAAATACTTCTTATACGCTAAACGCACCAAGGCTTCCTTATACGCCTTAACCTGAGCAAATGATACCTGGGTGCCGGAAAAGTTCTTGGGCAGGATTGACTGATACTCATTAGCTGTAATTAAACCAAGTTCTATCAGCATGTCAGGGCTGATCGATAACTCATTCGACGCAAAGAATGAATCCCCATAATAGGGACTGCCACTCACACCGTCGACAGCACTTGTCGGCAAACTCAACCATGCCCCGACACCCGCCTTCGCCAAAACTTTAATAACATCTTGAGACAGAGGCCCTAAATCACCAACACCTGGATCAATATTCTCTTTTGCCTGCCCTGGCATTAAGGCTTCCAACGGAATAAACATCCCGGCTTTTGGCTTCCCACCTTCTACCGCGAGCACAACTTCTGTTCCCGTTAACTTCTTCGCCCCCGGCACCATCCGCACCACGGATGCCGAAGTTTTATTTCTTTCGGATTTATCCGTCTTCGGCGCCTCCGAAAAATCCACCATCACCGCCGCGCTCGCATCTGACCTCTGGGCAACACGCCCCGCCCAATCCCTTCTTTCCTTCTCTGTCGCCGCACTCACATTTTTCACCCCCACCGCCCCGCCTGACACATACTTCCGGGGCAATGACTCACGGCTTTGCGGATCAACCTCATCTTTAATGTAGTTATAAACACCAGCCTTAAATGAAGCGAGATACCGGTCATACAATTTCTGACGCATGGCAGGATCATCCACCCTGATCCCCGCAGCCTTGTTGCGGTCAACATAAACTTTGCCCAAGAGGCTTTCACGCAAGGCTTTCTTATACCAAACAGCAAGGATCATGGAGTTATAAATCTGGCGCAAGGTGGCAAAATTCTTGCCGGTGTTCACTTCCTTTTCAATCTCCGGGATCAACACCGCGCGAACCGCATCATGCATGACCCCGTTCACCGCCGTATCCTCACCTTTAACAGGAATAACCGCCGCATGATTGGCTTTCGAATTCTCGAGCGCCAGATAATCCTGTTCGAGCATAACTTTCAAATGCTGTTCCACCACAAAAACCCTGTTGCCCTTCTCATACACAGCCGCCTTGTCCGGCATAATCCAGACCTTATTGAAGGTATCCAGGGGCAAATCAGTACTGCCGAAACGTTCTGCAGTCTTCTGATAAACACGTTGCCAAAAAGACTTACCCAGGTCATCTTCCGGATAAAACAACGACGCCGATAACTGCTTAAGGATATAATCCTGAGCGAGCATGTCGCGCCCCATATCCGTCTGTCCCAGGCCTTCACCCGTGATACGGTCTTTTTCGTAAGGCGAAAGGTTCACCCACTGCTCCTTCTCGGGAACGGTAAGGGATGCCATGAAATATTTGACTAATTTTTTGGATTCCTGACGGAAAGCATCACTTTCAAAGGTAAAATTTGAATCACCTCTATCAATAATAAAACTGAATTGAAGAGGGTTCTCAGGATGCACCTCCATCCCAACGGCCAAAGGAGGTAAATACGCCATGCTGGGACGCACCATCGTGCCGACAGGCGGCAAACGTAAGGCCGCCAGGCCATCTGCTTGCGCCGAGGCCCTGTTGACCGGAATAACAGCATTGACTAAAAAAACAGCCAATACCATAACCGCCACAGCGCGCATGGCAGCTTTACGGATACGGCAGCGAACGAAATACATCGGTAATCTTTCTTTAGGAATTATATGATTATAAATACACCAAAATATTTATATATAAAAATATACCATATCAAAGAATCAATTTTCAAACCCGGATTGGAAGAATCACAAACGGGATCCCGCTCTGGTAAAACTTGCGCTGAAGCGCGAAAACCGTTTCATTATGCAGCCAGCGGGTCCAGAACGTCTCTTTGGGAAATACCAGCTGTCCGCCGAAAATGACAGCCTGGGGAAACCGTTTGGAAATAACCTCAATCACTTTCCCCGCTTCTTCTAAAATATCCACACCCATGTGTGCCATCCCCTCGGCATAAAAACCCTGCTGGCTCATGAAGCTGATATACCGCGCCAGATCCTTATCGACTTTAATCTTCAGGTTAACAACCTCGGAAGCTCCTTTAAAATTTCCCGCGTCAATGATCCCTACCTGAATAAATACAAAATTCCGAAACTCCTTGCCAAAAAACCGCCGGATATTAAAAAGCGTATGCAGACCGAGCCCGTTGAAGCCGCCGACCAAAATAACCGCTGTCCGGGCATGCGGATCAAAAGGAACCGGCTCCTGCGTCACCACGGGCGCTATCGTTGTTGCCTGAACCAGCGTATTGAGGCGATGCAGCATCTTGGCCACTTTATAGTAATGCCGTTTGATGAGAATCGCCAACCCCACCAATGATCCTGTTACAAAAAGGGTAATCCATCCGCCTTCATTAAATTTGATAAAAACAACAGACACCAGAATGAACGTTGTCAGCAAAAGCCCCGATCCGCTGACAATAATTCTCCGCTTCCAGTGCCCCGTCTCCCTGCGCTGGCTCCACCAGTGAAACACCATGCCCAGCTGGGATAAAAAGAACGTGATAAAAACGTTAATACTATAAAAAATAACCAGCAGCTGAACTTTTCCCTGCGCCAGGATCATGATCACCAGCGCCG